>NZ_DBNHEF010000047.1:0-37331 GCF_057138825.1 Candidatus Defluviilinea gracilis | reverse complement strand
TTGCTTGTGGGGGGGGGGGGGGGGTCACCCCCCCCCCTACCGCATTTCTGTAGCGCGCATTTTTTGTATGCCTCCCCGCGACTCACTCCGCCTCGTTTCTTTTTTCAGCCTGTTCTTGATCGTCGTAACCGGGACCTTTCTCGCGCTTCGAGCCACGCCCGAGGGGCTGGGGCTATCCGACGATTCGATCGCATACATTGCGGGTGCGCGGAGTTTGCTGGCGGGGGATGGGTATCGCGAAGCATGGCTTGCCACGAACGGATACGTTACACACTTCCCCCCCGGCTTTCCCTCCGCATTGACGTTTCTCGGTTGGTTCGGTCTCGACCCGTTGCGCGGCGCGCGATTCCTCAACGCGATTCTATTCGGGTTGAACGCCGGGCTGGTTGGCATTCTCGTCTGGCGCACAACGCCTTCGCTCACGGCGGGGCTGATCGCCGCCGGGTTGTTCGTTTTGAATGGGGAAATGCTTCAAGTGCATGCTGTGGCAATGAGCGAGCCGCTCTTCATTTTCTTTTCGCTCGTATCGCTGTGGACGTTCGACCTCTCTTTTGAAAGCCTGCTGTATTACGCGGGCGAAAAAACGAGCGAGATCGAAGGGCGCCTCAAACGCTGGCGACGGCGGAACGAAAGCTCGGCTTGGCTGATCGCTTCCGGTGTTTGCGCCGGGCTGGCGTACCTTACGCGCTATTCCGGGCTGGCGCTGGTCGCCGCGCTCCTCGTCGCATTGATCGTCCTACACACCAGTTGGAGGAAACGCCTGGGCGGCATGATCCTGTTTCTGGAGGGCTTCATCCCTCTGGCGGCAGTTTGGGCGTTGCGCAATCATTGGGTCGCCGGCAATGCGACCAATCGTTCGCTGGCATGGCATCCGCTTACACAAGAGAATATTGAAACAGGCTTGCGCGTCTTTGCCGATTTTTCCATCCCAGTGACGGGATGGTTCAAAGCGCTGGCAAAAGCGCCGGGCGTGTTCGAAGCCATTGCAGTTCTCATCCTCGGCGGCGCGTTGGTATGGACGGCGCTCGAAGCGTGGAAATTCTTCACGAAACAGAAACAACCATCCCTGAGAGAGGGAAGCGGGTTCATCATCCCGCTCATCACCGGGCTCTTCTTGTTCGCCTACCTCGCCTCAACCGTCGCATCCATGACCCTCTTCGATGCCGCAACAAAATTCAAATTGAGAATCGTTGCGCCGGTCTTTGTCTGTTTATTCATTTTGCTGGTATGCGCCCTCATCTGGCTTCGCAAAAGAAATTTCGTGTTGGCGACGCTGATCGCCGTTGCGGCGCTCGGCGCTTCATTTTTCAAACAGGTCAACACCGTCAACACATGGTCGAAGAGCGGATTGGGTTTCGCGTCTTTCCAATGGTACGATTCGGAGGCGATGACATTTTTGCGCGAACTGCCCGAGGATGTTGCCATCTTCACCAACGAGCCCGGCGCGGTGTATTTGTATACCGGGCGCGGCGCGTTGGTGTTGCCCAGCGGTTATGATTCGGCGCGCGCCGAATCCATTCCGGGGTTTGAAGAAGGCGTCGAGCGCATGCAGGCGGAGATCAACGCGGGACGCGCCGTGCTTGCCATCTTCGACGACGGCGCAAACATCGCCGGCGAAGTGGACGCGCTGACCGCAGGTTTGAACCTCGCGCACAAATCGCAAGGCGATTCGATCTACACACATCAACCGTAACGCGCTCGTTCGCAGTTGTACTGCGAACGTGATGCAGTGCAACTGCATCACGAACAAGGAAAGTAAATGACCATTCAAGATAAATTCAAACTCGACGGGCGCGTTGCCCTCGTCACCGGCGGCGCGGGATTGCTCGGCAGGGAATTTTGCAAGACGCTGGCGGAGGCTGGCGCGAAGATCGCCGTGCTGGATTTAAACGCCGCTTCCTCCTCAGGGACGGCTGATTCACTCACCCAAAGCGGATTCAACTCCCTCGCCCTCTCCGCCGACATCACCCAGCCCGACTCGGTGAACGCCGCAGTGGACAACGTATTATCCGCATTCGGGCGACTCGACATCCTCGTCAACAGCGCCGCGCTCGACCCGAAGTTCGACGCCGACGCGATGAAAAAAGGCGTGACGCCCGGCGCGTTCGAGGATTATCCGCTCGCCGATTGGACCGCCGCGCTCAACGTCAACTTGACCGGCATGTTTTTGATGACTCAAGCCTGCGTCAAGCCGATGCTCGCGCAAGGCAAAAAGGGAAGCATCATCAACATCTGCTCCACCTACGGACTCAACGGACCCGACCAGCGCATTTACATCAAAGACGGTCAGCGCGTGGCGTATAAACCCGTGTATTACACCGTGACCAAAGCCGGCGTGCTGGGCTTCACCAAATATCTCGCCGCCTATTACGCCGGCACGGAGATTCGCGTCAACGCGCTCACGCCGGGCGGAATCTACAACGACCACGAAGACTATTTTGAAAAGAACTATTCCGCCAAAACGATCATGGGACGCATGGCGAAGAAAGATGAAATGAACGGCGCGTTGCTCTTCCTCGCCTCGGATGCTTCCTCGTACATGACGGGCAATAACGTCGTTGTGGATGGCGGATGGACGGCGTGGTGAAAAAAGTAAACAGTGATCAGTAATCAGTTTACTGATCACTGCCTACCGATCACTGCTCACTGATGACTGCTCACTGATAACTGCTCACTGATAACCAATGACTGAATCACTCGCCCTCATCCCCGCCCGTGGAGGCTCGAAAGGCATCCCGCGCAAGAACGTCCGCAACTTTGCGGGCTATCCGCTCATTGCGTGGAGCATCGCCGCGGCAAAGCAATCGCGCCTCGTCACGCGCGTCATCGTGTCAACGGACGACGAAGAGATCGCGTCGGTGGCGCGCGAGTTCGGCGCGGAGACTCCCTTCCTGCGCCCGTCAAAATTTGCCGAAGATAACACGACCGATCTGCCGGTCTTTGAACACGCTTTGGCGTGGCTGGCGGAACACGAAAACTATCACCCCGAAATCGTTGTGCAACTTCGACCGACTTCGCCCATCCGCCCGCGCGGGTTGGTGGACGACGCGATAAACGTTTTGCTGAATCACAAAGAAGCCGACAGCGTGCGCGGAGTTGTGTCCGCCGGGCAGAACCCGCATAAGATGTGGCGGATCAGCGGCGAGAACGGCCCAATGAAAAATTTATTGGACGTGCCGGGCATTGCCGAGCCATACAACGCGCCGCGACAAATCCTTCCTCCCATCTATTGGCAGACCGGTCACATTGACGCGATCCGCGCGGAGACCATCACCAAAGGCGGCTCGATGAGCGGCGGCGTGATCTATCCCATCATCATCGACTCGCGCTACACGGTGGACATTGACAACCTGCAAGACTGGGCGCGTTACGAACATCTCGTTTCGACGGGCGAGTTGGACATGGTCACGCCGGGCAAAACGCGCCGACCGATGCCTTCCACCATCAAGCTGGTCATCTGTGACTTCGATGGTGTCATCACCGACAACCGCGTGTGGACAGATCAGGATGGGCATGAGACTGTCGTCGCTTCGCGGGCTGACAGCATGCGAGTCAAACAGATGCGCGAGATCGGCATTGACGTGATGATCCTCTCGTCGGAGGTCAACACGGTCGTTGCGGCGCGCGCGAAAAAGATGGGGGTGGAGGCGGTGCATGGGGTGGGGTTGCAGGACAAAGGGCGACAGATGCGAGACATCCTAGCCGAAAAAAATATCCAGGCGGAAGAGGTCGTCTTCATCGGCAACGACTGGAACGACCTCCCATGTTTCGAGATCGCGGGCTGGGCGGTCGCAGTCGCGGATGCGTATCCCGAAGTACTTCGCGCCGCCGATCATGTGTTGACGAAGGCGGGCGGTCACGGCGCGGTGCGCGAGTTGTGCGACCTGATCTTGAAGGCGCGGGCGTGAAAAAACTTTTCGTAATGTTCGAGCGGGGATTGTTCGCGCCGTTTTTGTTCGCAGTCCAGCCGATTCTGCAATTGTATTTGCTCAACTTCGACGAATTGAGTTTTGCGGATACGGTTCGCGCTTTGCTGGTGTCGCTGTCATTCGTTTTGTTGGCGTTCGGCGTGTTATATATTTTTTTGCGTAACGCAATGAAATCCGCGCTGATCGCCGCGCCGTTCATCTTTATTTTCTTTCTCTTCGGCGATGTGACCGATTGGGTGGGCAAAACTTTTTCGCTGGGTCCCGCGCGTTCCGATTTCGCCGTATTTCTTGCCGCCGCGTTGATCATGTCCGTCTGGATGTGGCTGTTACAAAAGCGCGTAAAGAATCTCATTGTCGTCAATCTGTATTTCAATTTACTGAGCATCCTGCTGTTGGCGAACACGGGCGTGCAAGTGACGAACCATGTGCGCGAGAATGAAATTTCGTTCAATCCCTCGGAGCGAACCGTAACCGTGACGGAAGTTGAATCCGCCACGCCGCGCCCGGATATTTATTACATCATCCTCGACGGCTACGGCAGGCAGGATATTCTGCAGGAGTTCTACGAGTTCGACAACTCGGAGTTCATCAACGCCCTGCGCGAGCGCGGATTCTATGTGGCGGATCAAGCCTCGAGCAATTACATCCAAACGATGCTGTCGCTGAGTTCGTCGTTCAACATGAACTACTTGCAAGATTTGAAAGTGAACGGCAACACGCCCGATAATCGCGCCGACCTGATCGAGATTCTCAATTACAGCGAAGTCCGCGCGGTTCTGGCGCAGAACGGCTACAAAACGGTCTCGTTCGAGAACGAATACAAAGCGACCATCCCAACGGCGGATGTGTATTACGAAGATTCGAGTTCTCCGCTGACACAGCCGGTCACCGCGTTCGAAAGCATCGTCATTGACCACAGCATGGCGCGGGTGTTGAATCATATCCCCGCGTTCCATCGCGCGTTGGTCGAGATGCCGTATGAGACTCACCGCCAGCACATCCTCTCCACGTTCGATGAATTGGAGCAAGCCCCGTCACTGCAAGGCGATTATTTCGTCTACGCTCACATCATCGCGCCACACCCGCCGTTCGTGTTCGACAAAGACGGCAGTGTCATCAATCACGACGAACCGTTTACCTTGTTCGACGCGAACTATTACATCTCGGAACATTCGCGCGGCGGATATATCGGCGGCTATCGCAGGCAGATCCAATACGTGAACACCCTCGCGCTTCAAGCCATCGACGCGATCCTTGCGCGGTCAGACACGCCGCCGATCATCATCATTCAAGGCGATCACGGGCCGGGGGCGTATCTCCACTGGGGGTCGCTGGAGAATACCATCCCGTCGGAAAGATTCGGGATCCTCAACGCGTATTATTTCCCCGACGGGAATTATGAGTCGCTGTATCCCTCGATCTCGCCGGTCAATTCCTTTCGCGTCGTGTTGGATCAATACTTCAAAACGAAGTACGCGCTTCTGCCCGATTTGCATTATTATTCCCGCTGGAATGTCCCGTTCGACTTTATCGAAGTGACGGACCTCACGCCGCCACAATAAACTCTGGAGAAAAAATGACTCGTGAAATAAAAATTGGAAACCGCGCGGTGGGCGACGCTCAACGCGCGTACATCATCGCCGAGATCGGCATCAATCACAACGGCGACCTCGACATTGCGAAGAAGATGATCGACGCCGCCGTCCACGCCGGCGCGGACGCGGTGAAATTCCAAAAGCGTACACCCGATGTCGCCACGCCGCCCGAACAAAAGAATCAAATGCGCGAGACGCCGTGGGGCTACATCACCTATCTCGAATATCGTTACAAGGTCGAGTTCGACGAAAAACAATACGCCGAGATCGACCGCTATTGCCGCGAAAAGAAAATCGATTGGATGGTCTCGGTCTGGGATGAGCCGTCGGTGGATTTTATGCAGAAGTTCGACACGCCCGCGTATAAAGTCCCCTCCGCTTCTCTCACCGACTTCAACCTGATTCGCAAAGCGCGAGCGACCGGCAAGCCTCTGATCTTGTCGTCGGGCATGTCCACGATGGAGCAGATCGCAAAAGGGATCGGGATCGCGGGCGAGCAAGACCTCGTGATGATGCACTGCACCAGCACCTATCCGTGCGAACCGGAGGAGTTGAACCTCAAGATGATCGAAACGCTCCGCGCAAAATATCCGAATATCCCAATCGGATATTCCGGTCACGAGGTGGGACTCATCCCAACAGCCATTGCCGTCGCGTTCGGCGCGTGCATGGTGGAGCGTCATCTCACATTAGACCGCGCCATGTGGGGCTCCGATCAAGCCGCGAGCGTGGAACCTGCGGGCTTCGAGCGACTCGTGAAATACATCCGCACCACCGAAGCCTCGCTCGGCGACGGCGTGAAAAAAGTGTACGCCTCCGAACAGGGGTCGTTGAAAAAATTGAGAAGGGTTGTGAACGAATAAACCTTCTTACCACGAAGGACACGAAGGTCACAAAGGGCTTTTAAAACCTTCGTGCCCCTTTGTGACCTTTGTGGTAAATTTTTCCTCATGGGTATTGCACAACAACTCCGACGCGCATTGCGACCAGCCGGCAAAACCGCCCAATCCATCCTGCGGTGGAAGCGGTTTTCGTTCGGCGACGCGCCGCCCATCTTCGGCAACTCCAAGCCCAAGAGCGGATCGCACCTGCTGTTGCAAATTTTGAACGGCTTTACAAGGATCATGCCGTACAAGTACGTGGAAGCGGAGCCGATCCGCACGATCAGAAAAGACGGTGGACGACGGACAGCAGATGATATCCTTGCTGATTTGCTCCATTTGCCTCTTGGCGTGATCGGTTGGGGATATGTGGAAGCGACAAAAGAAAATGTTGGGTTTTTGTGCCAGCCGAATCGAGTCAATTATTTTATTTATCGCGACCCGCGCGATATGCTCGTTTCGCAAGTGTTCTTCGCGACCGACATGCAAGAAGAACACGGGATGCACGACTATTACAACTCGCTCCCCGATTTCGGCGAACGGCTCAAGGTCGCCATCACCGGCATTGACCGCGACGGACTCAAAATGGTCAGCGTTCAGAAGAGATACGAAGGCGTGTTCGAGTGGCTGAACACACCCGGTGTGATGTGCCTCCGCTTTGAGGATCTGATCAACCACCGCGACGCGACTCTCAACTCCATGCTCGATGAGGTGGAAAAGACCGGTTACCGAATCCCAACCCCGCGCGAGGAAGCGATTCCAATTTTGGTGGAGGCGATTCAGCCGAAGAAGAGTCACACCTTCCGTTCGGGCAAGACCGGCGGCTGGCGCGAGTTTTTCACTGCGGAGCATAAATCGTTATTCAAAGAGGTCGCGGGCGATTTGGTGATGAGGCTGGGGTATGAAAAGTCGAATGATTGGTAGGGTGGAATGAAAGAATTTTTCAAACAACGAATCTATCGCGGACTCGTCCGCCGGTTCAACAACCTCAAGATCGCGCGCACAGCGAATCTCGTTTCTCGTAACTCGCCTCCCGCGCAGGAACAACCCGTCGTCTTCTTCAAAGCCTCCACCGGCATTGACGATCTCTCATGGAACAGCGGATTTCACCTGCTCGCCTCGTGGGCGTTACGGTTGAAGGGAATCCCGGTCGCGTATTTTGTGTGCAACTCTGGCATGAGCAAATGCGTGTTGGGAACGAACCGGGATCATCCGCACAAAGAGATGCCGTGCAAGACGTGTGTCAGTCAATCGCGGGCGTTGTATGCGGGGGTACCGTCGAAGGTTGAAGGTCAAAAGTCAAAAGTTGAGTGGTTTGGTTTCGAGCGTGACTCGCAACTCGAAACTCGTCTCTCGCAACTCTCAATCCTCCAACTTTCCACTTTCCACTTTGAAAATCTCCCCCTCGGCGCACTCTGCCTCCCCGCCTTGCGTTGGGTTTTACGAATCCATCACCTGAACGATGATGAAAACACGCGTTATCTTTTGCGAGAATACATCTTGTCCGCGTGGAATGTGGCGCAGAAGTTTGAAAAATTCCTGGATGAGACAAAACCGCGCGCGGTGATCGTCTTCAACGGACAATTCTTCCCCGAAGCGACGGCGCGTTACGTGGCGCAACAGCGCGGAATCCGCGTCATCACGCACGAGGTGGGACTTCAACCCGCATCCGCATATTTCACCGATGGCGAAGCGACGGCGTATCCAATTCATATTCCCGATGAATTTGAATTGAACGATGAGCAAAACTCCAAACTCGACGCCTATCTCGCCAAGCGTTTTCAAGGCGACTTCACCATGGCGGGCATCAAATTCTGGGCAGACATGCAGGGACTCGACGAGTCGTTTTTACAAAAAGCCGCGCAGTTCAAGCAGATCGTCCCTGTGTTTACGAATGTCATCTTCGACACCAGTCAGCCGCACGCGAACACGGTCTTTGAAGATATGTTCGATTGGCTGGATATGACGTTGGAAGTCATCAAAGAACATCACGATACGTTGTTCGTCATCCGCGCGCACCCCGATGAATTGCGCGCGCGGAAGTCGAGCCGCGAGACGGTTGAAGGATGGGTAGACAGCCGCAAGGTCCGCAGTGAACCGAATGTAGTGTTCGTCGGTCCGCGCGAGGCGTTGAGTTCGTACGAGTTGATCCAACGATCCAAGTTCGTGATGGTCTACAACTCCACGATCGGACTCGAAGCGTCCATCATGGGCGCGGCGGTATTGTGCGCGGGCAAGGCGAGATTTACGCAATATCCCACCGTGTTCTTCCCGCAGACGGTGGACGAGGTAAGAAGAAAGATGAAAGAATTTTTGGATGCGGAAAAGATCGAAGTCCCCGCTGAGTTCAAACGCAACGCGCGACGGTTTTTATATTATCAATTGTTCAGAACGTCTCTGCCGTTCGGCGAATTTCTCGAACCGTCTGTGCGCACAACGCAGGCGAAATTGAAATCGTTTGCGTTGAATGAATTGCTGGAGTCTGATGCGGTGAAAGTGATTTTGGATGGCGTGTTGGAGGGCGAAGATTTTTTGTTGAAGGGACGATGATGAAAATAGCAAGATTTGACAAATTATTACAACCTATTATAATGACCTTAGATGTTCCCCTGTCTGACCGAAGTCTGACGTTATGCGTCAGATACTGATGTAGGTCAGGCGGGGTTTTTTTTATTTCCTACGACGCGGCTTTGTCAGGGTCGAATCGAAGGTCTCATCACTGGGAACGAATGACCAGTGCATGTAAGGCAATCTCCATTTGTCAGAAAGCGTTTCAATTCTCGTGCTTACGCCGATATTGAAACCGGGGCGAATTTTGCGAATCTCCGAAAGAATTGATTTATACAGCTTCTCTTTTGCGACTGTTCTTTTCCCTCTTTGCCTGGCTCCTTTGGGTATTTCCTTGTGCTTATCGTTCAAACGAAAAGACATCGAGCCAAGCGCGATATCCAGACACTGTAAAAGAACATGGTCGTGCGAATGGACCTCGGTGATATTCTCCCTTTTGATGTCAATCGTCTCCCATTTTTTGGTTTTGGTTAAGCCAAGCAAAAAACCTTTAAATTGCTCATTCTTTTCAGCGGTGTCGGGAAACGTGTCAAAATATAGGCGCAGACGGATATTTTCCGAACTGTGTTCCAACCCAAAACCGTGTTTGACGAACTGATAGTACAGCAGGTAATATTCCCACTCAACCTGTTCCCGACTAAGACCGCGCGGCAGATGGGCGTTTTGGCGAAACATAATACGGACACGGAGGTTGTTATGGAAAACTTCCTCGAAGAAAACGCGTATCAACTCCTCGTATTTCGTAAGATATTTTTCCGTAACTTTTTCCCACTTTACTTCTTGATAAAGATTCAAATCGGCTTTTGTGTTATTAAGCCGATCCGTAATGCGCTCATACTGAGATGAGCCAACAATCACCCCGCCGTAAAAATTGGAGTAATACTTGCCATGTCTGTCTGATTCGTCGCAGAAAAGAATATATTCCTTATCCCGCATGATTCACCGTTAATCGATAGAAGATTCCTCACTGCTTCAACGTGATGTATTTCCTGCGCGGGTTGATGCCCACCAAACCCTCGAAGGCATTGGGGATGGCTTTTAAGTCGGCTTCGGCGTCTCCCGTCAGATGATAGGTTTCTCCCACATGCACGGTCTTTTGCCTGCCGTCCACCTTTGCCATCACAATGGGGATGCCCGCGCCCTTGGCGATGTGATAATAACCGCGCTTCCACTCTGTCACGTGATGCCTCGTCCCTTCGGGCGCGATGGTCAGGATAAACCGCGCAGACTTGTTGCTCGCCTCCACCATTTGCTCCACCAGCCTGCCGGGTTTTTTCCGATCCACCGGCACGCCGCCGCAATAATAGAAGAACCAGCCAAACGGCGAGCGGAACAACTCAGCCTTACCCATAAACTTAACATTGGCTCTCAAGATGAAGATCACGCCGAGGAACAGCAAAAAATCCCAACTGGAGGTGTGTGGCGCCCCGATCAGCACATATTTCGGCAGGTCTGGGAGCGTCCCCTCTACGCGCCAGCCGAAAGCTCTCATAAAGAAGCGGGCAAGGTAATGAAATATTCTGCTGAGGATGGGCGTGTTGAAAATTGTCATACGCAGATTGTACACTGTTCCCGTGTAAAATAGCGCTGCACATGCTCAAAAAATATCCCCTCTATTCCATCCTGTTCGCGCTATTTTCCGTCCTCTCATTGACCGCCAACAACATTGGGCAGATCTTCATCGGCGAGATGACGCGTCCGCTGGCGTTTTCGCTTGCGCTGGCTGGGATTCTCTTTTGGATTCTTCATCGCCTCCTGCGCGACCCGCATCGCGCCGCCCTTGCGTCTGCATCGCTTCTCTTTTTATTTTTTTCCTACGGGCAAGTCTATTCCGCCTTCGAGGGCGAATCCGTTTTGGGGATTGGACTTTTCCGCCATAGAATCCTTTTCCCCGCTTTCTGCATTCTTGGGGCATTTCTCGTTTTCTGGATCGTCCGAAGGGTCAAACAACCGACCTCGTTCACGTATCCCCTGAACCTTATTTCGATCTTTCTATTGATCTATCCATCGTTGACTATTTCTTCAACGCTCATTCGTCAATCCGTCTCAGATACATCGTCGAAAAATTCTTCTGCTGTTGCGACAACCAACTCGAACTCTCCCGATGTCTACTACATCATCCTCGACGGTTACGGGCGGCAGGATGTGTTGCAACGCGAATACGGATTCGACAACAGCGACTTCATCAACGCCTTGCAAGCACGCGGATTCTACGTGGCGCAGTGCAGTCAGAGCAACTATGCCCACACGCTGTATTCGCTGGCATCTTCACTGAATTACGACTACCTCAACACCCTCGGCGCAACGGACGATGCCGAACGTATTTCACTGCTGAAGCATGGCGCAGTTCGCGCGGCGTTCGAGGAGCGTGGATATTCCATCGTCGCATTTCCCACCGGCTGGAGCATGACCGAATGGACGGACGCAGACATCTACCCCGCTTATGGCAAATCGTTCGCCACGCTCACCGAGTTTGAAACCCTCTTCCTCGATACCACCATGCTCCGCGCGGCGACCGACTACGACCGCCTCACCTCGAAGACCACGCCGTACAGCCAAGCCCGCCGACTGCGCGTCCTCTCGATGATTCAAACGCTGAAAGAGATACCCTCGCGCGAGGGAAAGTATTTTGTCTTCGCGCACTTCGTCATCCCGCATCCGCCATTCTCGTTCGGCGCGGACGGCGAATGGCTGGAGATCAACGTGAACACCGCGTCGCGCGAAGAGATCGTCAACGCCTACATCAACCAGATCATTTATATCAACCGCGAAATCCTGCAAGTCATAGACGCGCTTCAATCCAAATCGAAAATTCCGCCGGTCATCATCGTGCAGGGCGATCACGGTCCGCCGCCCGACCTGACGAACGACCCCGCCGCGCGCATGCCCATCCTGAACGCGTACTACTTGCCCGGCGTCGAATCGGCTGAGGCGTTGTATCCAACCATCTCACCGGTCAACAGTTTCCGCGTCGTGTTGAACCGGTATTTCGAGTCGCATCTTCCCCTGTTGGCAGATGAAAGTTACTTTGCCCCGAATCAGGATCATGAGCGGCTGACGCTTTATCCAAATGACTGCGAGTAAGCCCCGCTTCATCCCGGACCTTCAGCCTGCCTCGCCCGCGCCGGCGAATGCGCAATGTGATTGCAAGTATTCTCGTGTAACCTACCGCGCTCCTATTTGGTCACGTTGATGACGGTCAAAAGCCGATCATCATCCGAAAAGGAGCGCTCGATATGAAAAAGTTGTTTTTATTTTTGATGGCATTTGTCGTCACCGCCTCGTTACTGGGTCTGCGCACCACCCGCGCCCAAGCCGCCGATTGGATCGCCTACGAAGAAAGCGCCTACGTGTACGGCAAGGGAATCGTTTATATTTTTTCCGCGGCGGGGCATCGCACCCGGGATGTCAAAGGGGCTTCGATCTACGTTGGCTCCGATCTATACGACCTGTTCTGCTGGGTGACAACGGATAAACAACATATCGTGTGCAACGCCCAGGGCGGGCTGACGCAGTTCGCCGGGCAGACCGCCATCATCTATCTCGCTGGGCAGATGTTCTACGTGACCATCCCTCACAGGGGCGCTCCGCCAGAGGCTACTACTCCTGCGCCCCAACCGCTCGTTTGCCCAGACGGGCAAATTGCCGGCGCGGATGTATTGTTTGTGGGCGATGGTTTTCCGACCTTCATACCAGGCGACACGCTGGATGAAGTTGCGTCTGCGGCAGAGAGTTGGGAGGTCGATTTCGAGATCGTCAGTGAATTGTATTGCGGGCGGGAATACACTTAGCGTTGACGCGCGTCCAGTCTTAAAATGTAACCGGGATGGAGTAATACTCCATCCCGGTTTATTTTTGCAGGCAAAACCTAAACTCGATGCTCAACTCAGCGCAGGGTGAGTTCCCAGATATGGATCTGCGCCGGGGGCGGCGAGAACGGGTCGAATACCTCGATATGCAAAACTTGCGCGTTGATCGGTTGCGGCAGATCAAAGGATAGCACCGGCTCATTCTCCGACCCTTTCCCTTCGAAGGTATACGTCACCGGCTCCGCGCCCGACTCATTGCTGGCAGTCAGCGTCACCCGTATATTTGCCGAGCCGATCATGAGCGAAAAGCCGTTCAACGTGATCGGCGCGGGGAAGCTCAACTCAATGACGAACGGGTTATCTTCCAGCGTTTTGATATAAGTGTATTCATCGCCATCGAAGATCAAGGGGATCGTTTCAGATTGGCTCACGGCATCCAAATACGAGAAGCGGATGCCCACCTCCTGCCCGTTGAGGTTCACCACCGATTCCTGCAACACGGCGCGCACCGCCCGCTCTGCCGCGAAGATCTCGTCGATGTTATCTACGTAGCGCAGGCGCACAAAGTAGAAGGCTGGCGAACCGTCGGGGTATGCGACGGTCTTTTCGAGGCGGATGTCGGTAAGTTTCTCGCTGTCGGTCGCGATCGAGTACTCCAACGGCACCATAATGAACACGGTATTCTCGTCTACGGGGAATTTGCGCTGAATGTAGCCTTCGATACTGCCGCCGTCGAGCCACGACTGGTCGCCGATGAAAAAGCGGTTCAAAATATCCGCGCCGTTCGCCCAACTGGAGGTGAAAATGATCCGATCCTGCGGGTGTTCCTGATGATACTTTTCGATGATGTCGTAGATCTGGAATGAGCCGTATTGGGTTTCGCCGTAGTCCTTCCACCAGAAGGGACCGTTCCTCAACGCGTCAGCAAGAACGTAGATGTTCACGCCTGCCAAGATCGCAAACGCGAGAAGCGCGATCACCGTGGAGGGCAATCTCCAGGTTGGGAACCAGCCTCGCGCCCAGCGCTTGAGCGATGAAAACAATCCCAGAGCGCGCGCGCCGAACAGCCCAACCAATGCGACGACAAAGAGCCGGTCGATACTTTTCTCGAACATGCTAATGAGGAAGATGCAAGCGAGGAAAATGCCGAGGAAAAGGGCAAGCCGTTTCACTGTCGGGGGCGAGGCGGGTTCTGAATCCTGCAACGCTTCCGCAGGGTTTTCGATCCAGCGTAAAACGAGTTCAAGCCCGAGCGTGGTCAAGATCGCGGCAGGCACAACGAACACCAGACTGCGCGTGATGCCGATCTGCACCATGGCGCCGCCGATGGGCGACACCAGTATGATGAGCAGGAGCGCGCGGTTCGCCGAGTCGCGCAGGTTTCGCAGAATGTGCGCCAACCCCACAATGAAAAACGGAAGCGTGGCAAGCATGATGTGACCATAATCCTTCATGATATGACGGATCTGGTCGCGGTCGTTGGGAATGAACCAGTAGTACGCGCTCAACCCAAAGAAATATTCCGAAATGTACAACTTCACCTTATCGATCAGCGGCATATCGCTGACGAGATATGAACCCAGCAAGTGCAAAAGATCGCCCGGCGAATTGGGATGCCCGATGCGGTAACGAAGGTAGGGGATCGCCAGCAACGCCAGCAGGAGACCGCCCTTCCACACGGTGTTGCGCTGTTCCCAGTGATAGCGCCAATCTGAAACGAGCAGGAGCGCCGCCGTCACCGGCACCATCAACTGCGCGGGGTTATACGAGTAAAATGCCAACGCGCCGAATAGGGCGGTCCAATACAAATAATGCGGAGATCGATAGCGGTACAACAGGTAACAGCAAAACGCGGCGGCATAAAACGCCACGAACACGCCCGTTTCGAATGCCGTGCGCGAGTGCAAAAACCACGAGGGCGTGAACGAGAGGAAGATCACCCCCGCCCACCAATATTTGACGCGCGCAACGTCGCGCAGGATGATCCCCACAGCCAGCGCCGCGATCACCGTCACCACCGTCGAGACGGCGCGCGTCAACACCGCCGACTTGCCAAAAAGCAACAGCGGAAGCCATTGTAAATACACGGTGAAGCCCATGCCGTTGCCGAAATAGGCTGGCAGGAAGGTCCCATCCACATCGCGGTAATTCATGCGGATGAGTTCATCCATGGCTTGGGTTTGAAACGCTTCGTCGGTGAAAAAATAGATGGGGTAGATACTTAGCCCAATGAGACGCGTGGCGAGATATAGCGCAATGGCGCCGGCGAACAACCATTTCGCAAGCGATTCTGTTTGGATATTCGCCAGGCGGCTGAGATTCTTCCTCCAGGCAGGCGCTTCTTTCCGCGCCTGAGCCTGCGTCGCCAGGCGGCGGGCTTTCCCTCCCTCCACGCGGATGCGCACGGGCACCTCTCCCGCCTTCTCTTTGCCCGCTTCAATGGTAAAGGTGGTTTTTGTGCCGGGCTTGATCGAAAACTCAAACTCGCCCGCGGTCCGCGCGCGGCGCTTGGAGGTTTTCTTGGGCTGTGGTTTGGGTTTGCGTTTTGTAGGTGGCATAGGTTGCCTTAGAATTCGATTGTATCACCCGCCGTTTTTTCGAGATGCCGGTTAACTAATCTGCAATGTAGCCCAAGCCATGGGCGAGAGCGGCTGGAGAAAACTATCCGCGCGGTAAGGTGAAATAAAAGGTGGAGCCATGCCCCGCTTTGCTCTCGATCCAAATCCTGCCGCCGTGCAATTCGATGATGCGTTTCACCAGGGCAAGCCCAATCCCCGTGCCCTCGCTGGTAGGGTCGAGTTTATTGAAAAGCCCAAAGATGCGCTCGTGATGCTCAGGCGGGATTCCCATGCCATTATCGCGCACAAAGAAAATAGGTTTATCGTCCTCCACGCCCTGATGCCCCACCTCGATACGAGGTTTTGCCTGGGCGCCCATATATTTGGCGGCGTTATCCAGCAGATTTTGCATAACTTCGATCAGGCGCGGCTTATCCACGCGGACGGAGGGAAGGTTTGGCTGAATGTACACAACGATCCCTCTTTCATCCACCCTGCCGCGCGCCAGTTCCAGCGCCTCCCGCGTCAAGTCGCCAAAAGGGATGCTGGCTGGTTCGTTCATAACGCGGCCCAGGCGCGAAAGTTCGAGCAGTTCGCCAAGCATGTCTTGCATGCGGCTGACGGCGTCTCGTATGCGCTTCTTATCTTTCTTGAACCGTGCCATATCTCCTGTTGCGGCAGATTGCTCCAGAAATTCAAGAAAGCCGCTGATCGTCACCAGCGGAGACTTGAGATCGTGCGACACTGTGTAGGTAAACCGTTCCAGTTCCGCGTTCTTATTCTCCAGTTCGTCGATCAACAGCCTGCGTTCGGCAAGTTCCCGTTGCAATTGTTCGAGCAAACGCGATTTCTCGATGGTGATGGAAACCTGCGTTGCGATGGTTTCCAACAGGCGGATCTGCTCTTGCGAGTACGCCCCAGGTTGAAGCGATTGCACCGACATAATTCCGATCACGCGGTCATCCAACACAAGCGGGATGCCGAGATACGAACGGACCGGCGCTTCGACGATCACGAGCATATGATGGTCGCGCCGTACTTGGGGATCGTTAATATCTTCAAGATAGATCGTTTTCCTGCCGGAGATAACCTCCGCCGCCAGCCCCGGCTTCTCGAGCAATTTACGCGATGGCGGCTGGATATCTTCATCCAAATTGAGGAAGAGGGAATAAGAAAAAATATCGGTTTCCGAATCGTACAACCCGATGTGAAAGGCATCCGCGCTGATGACCTGCCTCAACTCATTCGCAAATGCGCGCAGGGCGTGATACAGATCATCCCCGCTGGCAAGCGCCAGCCCCAGGCGGTAGAGCAGGGTCACTTCACTGGCGCGTCGTTTGGCTTCCTGCTCCAACTGTTTGAGTTCGGTCAGTTCCATGATCGAAGCCAGAATGAGGGTATCCGCGCCCAACGTCAACGGCACCAACCCGATCTCGACCGGAAACAGCCCGCCATCTTTTCGCCGCGCCGTGAGTTCCCGCCCCATCATCGGGCGGGCGGAGGGTTTTTGGTTGAAAGCCGCGCGACTGCGCTCGTGCGCAACGCGGATATTCTCGGGCGCCAACTGCTCGATGCTTATTCCGATCAACTCGCCCGCCTCGTAACCAAGCAAGCGATGAGATTGCGCGTTCGCAAAAACAACCTGCCCCGCCGCGTTAGAAACAACAATAGCCACCGGGTTTTTGTCGAAGATCTCCAGAAAGGTGGTATCTGGAGACTGAGAGTTTTCCGTAGAGCGCATGGGTTAACGCCAAAAGTCCTTCGTTGCCGCCGAGTTGAGAAGCGCCGTGGTTTTATAATCGAGACAAATCATTTTGTTCCGGCATTATCTTACTGCACAGTTGACGCGGCTTCAAGCCCAAATTTAGTATTGCAACACTTCGCGCCTCATCATCCATCAGCAAAGCGAACTGTATCAATCGCCAGATTACCTTACACTATAAAAATTGGGACGCTGATCCACGCAGAAAACGCAGATTTTCTTTCTCAGGACTTACGCAGTTGGCGGGCAGTGGCGCAACAGGCTCAATTGCGTAAATCCTATTTCTTTTGAATCAGCGAAATCAGCGTTTACATCTGCCCTTGCGGGCGGTGCAAGGGTCTGCGTCCAACAAAACGGTTTTGCCTACTACAGCGAAAACCCGCTATCTTTTCCCGCTCGAACGGATAATATAAGTAGAGAATTCTCCCGAAAGGTCCGTGCATGGAAGATCGAATCGCAATCGCGCTACTCAAACAAGGCAAACTCAACGGTCTCGAAACGCTGGTCAATCGCTATCAGGCAAAGGCGGTGCATACCGCATACTTAATCACGCAAGAGCGCGCCTCGGCGGAGGATGCGGCGCAGTCGGCGTTCGTCAAAATCGCCGAACGCATCCATCAATTCGACGAAACGCGCCCCTTTCCCCCGTGGTTTTTCCGCATCGTCGTCCACGACGCGCTCAAACTCGCCAAGCGGATGAAACGCCACGCCTCGCTGGACGAACTGGATGAAGACGCTTCGGCTCTTTCCGCGCTGTTAGTTGATTCGGCTCCCCAGCCTGAGCCAACGCTGGAAGCGAAGCAGGCGCGCGAAAATATTTTGCAAGCCATCCAACGCCTGCCGCCCGAACAACGCGCCGTCATCGCGATGCGCTACTACCTCGACATGAGCGAAGCGGACATGTCCGCAAAGATGGATCGCCCGCTCAGTTCCATCAAATGGTGGCTGAGAGACGCGCGCAAACGCCTGAGTGAATTGATCGCCGACGACAGGAGATAATCATGGATCAGAAAAGCCTCCAAACCCTTTTACAGGATGCGTTGGAAAACAAAATCCCAGCTTCCGAAATTCGCCTGTGGCAGACCGTGAAAGCCCGCCTGGTTGAGAGCCATATCCAACAAGGAGCAAAAATGAACGCAATCAAATCGCGCCTCGCCTACGCCACCCTGGCGGTCATCGCCATGCTGACGCTCGCCTTCATCACCCCGCAGGGACGCGCCTTCGCGCAAAACATTTTCCAATTCTTCGCGCGCGCCGATCAAGACAGCTATCCGCTTCAAGACTGGCAGAAGACTCCGCCCGCGCCAACCTCGCCCGAGTCGCCTTTCAAATATTCAGTGCAAGAAGCGGAAGCGCTGGCGGGCTACGACGTTCTCAGCCCGATAGACGCGCCCGCTGGCATGCTATTTGTCGGCGCATCCTACGACGAGAAATATCACATCGTGGCGCAGGCGTTTGGTCCACGCGCGGAGTTTACCGAACTCTCGCTCTGGCAACAGCCGCTGGAATTTTACGCGCCCTGCGGCGACATCAGCCAACCATGCGAAACCATGCTGGGCGGCAACCTGGCTGGCAACAGCGCCGATATTCAAACCGCGCAGATCGGCGACCTGACAGGCGAGTACGTGGAAGGCGTTTGGGAATTGACCGACAGCGGTCCAGTCTGGAACCCAATCCCCTTTGCCAAGACATTGCGCTGGAAGAATGATGTCGCCATCTTTGAACTGGTCTACAACGGCATGAACCTCACCCGCGACGATCTTATCAAACTAGCGGAAGGGATTCGCTAGGGATAATAAACCGCGCCCAATTGTGAAACAACCGCCCCGAAGGCTTTTTCGATGCCAACCTTCGGGGCGGTTTTCCATATTGCCAATACAGTCTAATCATCAAGCCAACCGCTTGGATTCTATTTCGCCAGCAGAGTGAAATAAAATGTGGAGCCTTTGCCCAACTCGCTCTCCACCCAAATTCTGCCTTCATGCACCTCAATAATTCTCTTCACGAGGGCAAGCCCGATCCCTGTGCCGTCCGACGACGAATCGAGTTTATTGAACAAGCCGAAGACGCGCTCATGATATTCAGGCGCGATGCCGGTGCCGTTGTCTTTGACAAAGAAGATGGACTTGCCGTCCACTTCGCCGTATTGCCCGATCTCGATCTGCGGTTCGGGTTGCGCGCCCATGTATTTGGCGGCGTTATCCAGCAGGTTTTGTAAAACTTCGATCAGGCGCTGGCGATCTCCATGGATTGTGGGCAGGTCGGGTTGGATCCGAATCGTGACGCGTCTTGATTCCAATTGCCCGCGCGTGATCTCCAGCGCGTCTTTTACGATATCCGCAAAGGGAACATCTTCAGCCGCGTTCATCACTCGTCCGATGCGCGAAAGTTCGAGCAGTTCCGTGAGGAGCGCGTGCATTTTGTTGGTGGCGTCTTGAATGCGGCGGGTGTCCCGCATTAATCGCTTCAGGTTGCCGGAGCGCGCATCCTCTTCGATATAGCCGAGGTAGCCGTTGATCGTGACCAGCGGAGATTTGAGGTCGTGCGATACCGTATAGACGAAGCGCGTCAACTCCGCGTTTTTGCTTTCGAGTTCCGCGATCAAACGCGCCTGTTCGGCTTCTGCCTGCTTACGCTCGGTAATATCCATGGTCAACAACGTCAAGCCGACCACCTTCCCATCCGCAAAAATGGGGCTGACGTTGGTGGAATACCACGTCTGAGGACCGTGCGCGCCGGGTCCCTGCAATTCATAAGCCTCAGCCTTTTTATTTTCGATCACATTCCTGAACTTCCGCTTCACCATGCTCTGGGATTCCGGCGATATGAAATCATGGATACTTGAGCCTAGCACTTGTTCCAGGCTGTAGCCTTCCGCCGTGTGATTCATGAATTGCAGTTTCTCTTCGAGGTCGATCGTCATGATAATGATCTCGCGGTTTTCGACCAGCGAGCGGTATTTTTCTTCACTGGCAATGATGGCTTCCAGCGCTTGTTTGCGTTTGGTAATATCTTCCAGGGTGCCTTCGTAATACAGGATGTTTCCCCCGGCGTCGCGGACGGCTTGTATGTTCATGGAGATCCAGAACGTAGATCGATCTCTGCGATAATTGAGCATTTCAAAACCGGCAACCTGTTCGCCAGCCGCCAAGCGGCGAGCGAGTTCATCCCTCTGGCGCGGTTCCACAATCAATTGGGTTGCGATATCGGTGACCTCGCAGATCATCGCCTCCGGCGATTCGAACCCGTACATATTCGCCATTGCGGGGTTGATTTTGAGGAAGCGTTCCTCGGGCGAGCTTTGAAAAATACCGTCTATGGCATTCTCAAAAATGGCGCGGTACTTTTCTTCGCTTTCGCGCAAGGCAGATTCTGCTTGTCGGCGTTCTGTAACAATGCCCCCGGTCAACAACCCAGCCAGCGTGGAAGCAAGCAGGAAGAATTGCGCCTCCACAATGAGTTCTGGTTCGATCATCAAACCCGGCGCTAACACAAGAATGCCCGCGGTCATCACCAGAGACGCCCATGCCGCGCCAGTGATACCGCCGATCAGAGCCGCCCACAGAATGGGCAGGAGCGCCACGTACAAGCGCGATACTGATATGTCATCTTTTGTAGAGAAAGCGATCAGGATGGCGAACGGCATGCTTGCCAAAATCAACACTGCCTGGCTCTTGGTCCGGTAATCCGATAAGAACTCACGAGAAGTCCGTCCTTGCCGCCATAGGAGGATGACTATCGTCAGCGTAAGATAGGGAATGACATTGGAGATCCACCAGCCCGTTGCGATTGTGCCGAATGCTTCCCACGCGCTGAGCCCGGTCAGCACATAGACGGAGGCGGCGATCAGGCATTCGACCAGAACGGCAAAACACGAGACGAAGGAGAACCCCGCCACATCCCGCACGGTTTGCAGACGGATCGCGGCAGGGGAAAATTTTCTCAGCAGGGAAAGCGCAATGGCGGGCGAAACCATGGACGCAAGCCCGATGCCAATCACCGCGATGAGAGGAATGTCCGGGGAGTGAAGCGTAACCAGCACTGAAAAAACAGGGTTGATGAACGCCAACGGCAATGCCCGCCAGCCCAGTAAAAGGATTGCCGCCAGGTACAAACCAGCGGGAGGGTAACAGATGGCGAGTCCCGTTTGGAGGACAAATGCCCCGCTTGCCAAATCTAAAAATACGGCGAGCGCAGAGTACCCAATCACATACAGGATTTGTTTTCGATGCTTTTGGAGCCATTCCATTGCATATCTCGTGGGTCGGCAATGAGCGATCTTTTTCTGGGATACAATGCCGAGATGGACCAGCCGAGTTGTCCATTGATTTGATTAATGTATTGTACACGATACAGAGGCGCAGACCAGCCATTGTTAGACTTCGCCATTGCAAATATAATAGGCGTCTTGCAAAAGTCATTTTTGCCATAGAGAAAAGAGCGTTTCTACCTGCCTCGAAGGCGGCGCAGGTCAAGCGCCTTATGGACTGTGTGGTTGAGCAAGGGATCGAATAAGAAAATTCACCTTTGGAGTTGGTGTGATGAAACCGAATTTTGCGTGGTGGAAGCTGATTGCAGGCTACTTGTTGTTTGTCGTCTTCCATCAGATCTACGATATCTTGGGCGGCGGGACTCTCGCGGCGATCCTCGGCGAAGGCATCGAATCGGTCTACGCCCACATGAAGATGTATTTCTATGCCTATCTGGTTGTGAGCGTCATTGACTATTTCCTGCGCCGCAAGGATTTGAAACCCACTTTCTGGTATTCGCGCATGTTGATCGCCTCGTCTTTCCCGTGGATGTCCATTGTCATCTGGTTCATCCCCGATGCCTTGGGGATCAGTCTTGGTAGTTTTGAACTTCCCTACTCGCTGGCGCTAACTCTCGTTGGCTTGTTTTTCGCTTTTAGCCTGGATGACAATTTAGAAAATGTCGAATTTCGCCCCACAGCCAAAGCATTCGTTTGGATCGCTTTCGCCGCCGCGTTGATCACCTATATCGGCTTCTCATTCCACGTGCCCAATAATTTCTTCATTGTGGTGAAATAGAAATTAGACGCTCAGACTGATTACCTTACACTTTCAAAATCGGGACGCTGATTCACGCTGAAAACGCAGATGATTATTTTTGAATCAGCGAAAATCAGCGTTTTTCTGCGTCCCAAAAGCATTGTGTAAGGTAATCAAACGCTCAGAATCAAAGAGACAGTCGCTTTCGAAAGTGACTGTCTCTTTTTGTAAGCGATCACTGAACCACGATGCTAAAGGTAACGGTTCGAGCAGGCTCAGTGACATTCGGGTCAGGCGGATAACTGCCGAGGGTGATCTGCGTCTGCCCTGCGGAAGCGGCTTTGAAGGTCCACACATCCACGCCGCCAGAGCCGGGCATGACCGGTTCGTCTGCCGTGTATTCGGTGGAGACAAATTCCACTCCGCTGAGTTCGCCGACAATGTCCCAGTGATAGCCCGTGGATGGGTTTGAGTCAACGACAATGTGGAATACATCACCCGCCCGCACTTCGATGGGTTGAGCAGGGTCTGTGAGCGCGGGTCTGGTGTTGCCTGCCGGGTTTGGAGTTGGTGTTGGAGTTAGTGTGGAGCAACCTATCAGCAAACTTGCGAGCAATATTATAGCGAAAGTTTTTTTCATAAAAGCCTCTGGGCAGGAGTATAACGGGAATTCAGCGCGAAGCAATTGGAAAACTGCGAACTACTTCGTCATGTCTGCAATAATAAATTCCACATCCTCTCTCACGCCCATCATGGTCACAGACTTGCGCGTGCTCAGCCAGTTCATGCCAATGAAGTACAGACCTGAGTATTGCGTCACGCCGCGCTGTGTAATGGGGAAGCCGTCTTCGTCAACGACGGGCAGTTTCACCAGACTGTAATCAGAGGTATAGCCCATCGCCCAGATGATCGAATGGACATTCACGGCTTTCAGATCGAGTTCAGTGACGATCTCTGCCGCATACCCATCCTGCAACTCAGGCAGGGATTCCTGCGGAGCGTCAATGCTGTTCGCTTCGATATATTTATCGATCATCGCGGCGATATTTTTCTCGCCCTGATCCGATTTGGCAAGGTTTTCTTTCAGGTCAGGTTTCACCATCACCTTGCCGCCCTGCGCATCCGCGATGTGACCGAGCAGGGTCACGCCGTCGCGCGCAAATTGATGTAGATTCAGGCTGTGCCCGCCGTTCTTTCCAGTCACTTGTGGGTTTCCGCCCAGCCGCGCTTTGAGCGATGGAAGTTTGTCGGGGGTCTGATCGTTGAATTTGGTATCGCGCAGCCAGTGAAAAATCTCCTTACCGCGATACCGACGCGGCGCGCGCGGCGCGGAACCCGTGCAAAGAAACACCTTGCGTCCGCTTTGATACAGTTCCTCCGCGATCTGCATTCCCGATTGCGCCGAACCCACAACGAGAACCGCACCCTCGGGCAGTTGGCTCGGATTCCGATACTTCCCCGAATGGATCTGCAAAATGTCTGCTGAGATGTTTTTACTGAACGCGGGAATCTTCGGCTTTTGGAAGGAACCTGTGGCGATGACCACATTTTTCGCTTGATAAACTTCCGCTTCAGTCCTGACCTGATACCCGCCTCCGTCCATTGGGGCGACTTCCAACACCGACGTTTTAAACCGCACAGGCAAATCGAACTTCTGGATGTATCGCTCAAAATAAGCGACGATCTCGTCCTTTGGCAGAAACCCGTCTGGGTTATCGCCATCGTACTCCGCGCCAGGGAGTTGGATCGTCCAATTGGGGGTGACAAAGGTGAACGAGTCCCAACGGTCGTTGCGCCAGGCATTGCCCGCTTTTTCCGCCTGCTCGAAGACCACATGCTCGCGCCCCAGTTGTTTGAGGTGATAACTTGTGGCGAGCCCCGCCTGCCCGCCGCCGACGATGATCGTTTCGATGGTATCCATTTTTCCTCACTTCACTCGATGCGGAGTTAAGTCTTTGCCAAACTCTTCTTTCATCGTTATTTCGTAATCGGACCAGTTACCGATACACGTACCGCAAAATTTATTTTGCGATTTGTGCGGGCGCAAAGTGAACTTTGCGGCGCTAGCGTTTCAATGTTCGATGCTTCACCCGATGCGGGGTTAAATCATTGCCGTTTCGCTTTTGTCGAGATGGTATCGCAATTTGTTTCATCGTCTATTTTACGGATGATAAAATCAGTCGCATGGTAAGCCCATCATATCATTTTACGAGGTTTAAATGGCGTCGTTTCCCGATCAAGTGAGTGTCGTGACAGGCGCCGCCAGCGGTATTGGACGGGCGCTCGCCGTAGAACTGGCGCGATGCGGTTGTCACCTTGCCCTGGTGGATGTGAACGTGGACGGCTTGCGGAAGGTTGAGGAGGAGTTAAGCCTTCTGGGTCGGCGGGTGTCGGCGCATGTTGTGGATGTTTCCAACAGCGAGCAGATGCAGAACCTGCCTGCAGAAGTCTTGCGTGAGCATGATCGAGTGGACATGTTGATTAACAATGCGGGCGTGTCTCTGGCTGGTCCGTTCGAGAGCTTCTCGATGGCAGATCTGGATTGGATCGTCAATATCAATCTATGGGGCGTGATCCATGGTTGTAAGTTTTTCCTCCCGCTCTTTCGCCAGCGCGGCGCGGGACATATCGTCAACATTGCCAGCGACTTTGGACTGTTCGGGCTTCCGACGAAAACAGCCTATTGCGCCACGAAATTCGCCATTCGCGGATTCAGCGAAGCCTTGCGGGCGGAGTTGTACGGATCAGGCATCCATCTGACCTGTGTGTATCCAGGCGCGGTGGATACGGAGTTGATCCGCGCTTCGAGGACGCTCGAATCGCAAAAGCGCGATTTGGAAGCGGCGTTCGTCGCTCAACGGGGAACGCCAGCGGAAAAAGTGGCGCAAAAGATCATTCGCGGCATCCAGAAAAGGCGGGCGCGTGTGCTGATCGGGCGCGAGACATACGCCATAGATTTTATGATGCGCTTCTTCCCGAACCTGACGCAAACTTTAGTAGGGCGGTTTCATCGTCGCATTCCGTTTTTGTAATGAGGGCGCGGACTTTGCCGATGATTTCTTGTGCCGCAAAATTCATTTTGCGATTTGCGCGGGCGCAAAGTGAACTTTGCGGTACTAGCGTTTCAGCGTTCGATATTTCACGCGATGAGATGTTAAGTCTTTGCCGAATGTTTCCTGCATAGTCGTTTTGCAATTGGACCAGTTGCCGATAGACATCTTCGATAAGGGTTTGTACTTCAAGTATAATCGGTAGAAATGAAGACCACGCAGTATTTTCAATATACTCGTCAACGTCCTGATCGCGCCGTAATTCAGGACGAATGGATCGAGCGGGTTATCCGAAACCCACTGCGTGAAGAAATTCAATCCGACGGCAGAATTCGTCGTTGGGCGCGGATCGCAGAAATGGAAAACCGTGCGTTGCGGGTCATCCTGCTTGAGGACGGCGAAACTGTTCACAATGCGTTCTTCGACCGAAATTTCAAGGAGTAAGCCATGCGTATCAAATACTTTGAAGATACAGACACCACGCTGGTTGAGCTTTCCGCCAACCCGCCTGTGGAGACGCGCGAACTAAGCGAAAATATCTATCTGGATTTGGACGGCAACGGAAACGTGGTCAGCATCACGATTGAACATGCCAGCGCATCCAGCGACATGCGGGAGTTTCTTTATCAAAGAATACCAGCGGGAATGTCCGCGTGAGATAAACCGTCCCGAAGGTTGAGAGCCTTCGGGACGGTTTTTTTTGTGCCGCAAAATTTATTTTGCGATTTGCGCGGGCGCAAAGTGAACTTTGCGGTACTAGCGTTTCATCGTTCGATATTTGACTCGATGCGGGGTCAAATCTTTACCGAATTTTCAATCATCGTTCCTTTGTCTATTCATCGAGGACGGCAACCTTGGTTTGCGGGTCGAACTTTACCTTGACAGTTTTGGCGGTGCGGAAGTAGGCGTAGCGTGCGCGGGGAAGGTGTTCTTTTATACGGGTGGTAGCGGTTTCCCCCATATATGTTATTTCCAAATCGAAAGTGACATTTCTATAGGCTGTGTTATTCATGGTGTTGGGGGCGTCCACTTTGACGATGTTTGCCGTGACAGATTCGCCGCGTGATTTGGCGCGTTGCCGCATCCAGGCAGAGGACGCGCTGGCGGCGACCTGTAAGGCTATGGAGACGGCAAACAGTCCGATGATCAACAAGCCAAAGCCGCTGAATAAGGCTCCGCTCGTAAAGAGAGAACGGATCATCGTTTCTGGGTCTTTGAAATCAATTTGACCCGCTGGCAGGCTGGCGAACATGAGGCAAAAAGGAATCCACATGACCAGCAAGGCAAGAAAACCGAATGTTCTCAATATGTTTGGGAGCCTGTACATGGATACCTCCAGAGTGTAGCGAGCGCAATTTTTGATTGGGACACACCGAAATCAAGAATTTCGTACTTTTTGCCGCAAAATTTATTTTGCGATTTGCGCGGCGCAAAGTGAACTTTGCGGTACTAGCGCTTCACGTACCGCAAAATTTATTTTGCGATTTGCGCGAGCGCAAAGTGAACTTTGCGGTACTAGCGTTTCAACGTTCGATACTTCACTCGATGGGGAGTTAGGTCTTTCCCGAACTTTTCTTGCATGAATGCTTCGTAATCAGACCAATTCCCAATATACATTTTTGCAACGGAATCGCCTTCGAAGACGATGAGGTGGGTGCAGATGCGGTCGAGGAACCAGCGGTCATGACTCACGACTAAGGCAACGCCTGCGAATTCTTCGAGGGCTTCTTCGAGGGCGCGGAGGGTGTTGACATCCAAATCGTTGGTGGGTTCATCTAAGAGCAAAACATTCGCGCCTTCGGTGAGGGTCTTGGCTAAGTGGACGCGATTCCTTTCGCCACCTGATAACACGCCGACTTTCTTTTGCTGGTCTGTGCCTTGAAAGTTGAAGGAGGCGCAATAGGCGCGGGCGTTGATTTTTCGTTTACCGAGTTCGAGCGTGTCGGCGCCTTGCGAGATTTCTTCGTAGACGGTTTTATCGGCGTCGAGCGTGCGCGATTGATCGGCGTAGGCGAGTTTGACGGTCTCGCCGATTTTGATCGAGCCGCTGTCGGGAGTCTCTTTGCCTGTGATCATCTTCAGCAGAGTCGTCTTGCCCGCGCCGTTCGGACCCACTATCCCGACGATAGAGCCTGGGGGAACTGTAGCAGAAAACCCGTCGAGAATGAGGCGGTCATCGTAAGATTTACTCACGTTATCAAATTCAAAGACGACGTCACCGAGGCGCGGACCAGGCGGGATGTATATCTCCAAATTTTCGCGGCGCGCTTCGGCTTCCTGATCCAATAATTTTTCGTAGGCGTTGACGCGGGCTTGTCCCTTCGATTGACGCGCTTTGGGCGACATGCGAATCCATTCGAGTTCGCGTTCGAGAGTCTTCTGTCGTTTCGATTCGGATTTTTCTTCGAGGCGGACGCGCTCCTGTTTTTGTTCGAGCCACGAGGAATAATTTCCTTTGTACGGAATTCCGTAGCCGCGATCGAGTTCGAGGATCCAGCCCGCGACGTTGTCCAAAAAGTAGCGGTCGTGCGTGACGGCGATGACGGTGCCTTTGTAGTCGCGCAGGTGATGTTCGAGCCACGCCACCGATTCGGCGTCGAGGTGGTTGGTGGGTTCGTCGAGCAGGAGGATGTCGGGTTCGGTGAGCAGGAGTCGGGTGAGGGCGACGCGGCGCTTTTCTCCGCCCGATAAAATGTTGATGGGCGAGTCGCTCGGCGGACAGCGCAACGCGTCCATCGCAAGTTCGAGTCGGCTGTCGAGATTCCACGCGTCGTGTTTGTCGAGCGAGTCTTGCAGTTTGGCTTGTTCGGCGACGAGCGCGTCGAAGTCGGCATCGGGTTCGGCAAACTTGGCGTTGACTTCGTCGAAGCGGGCGAGCATTTCGACGATGGGGGCGACCGCTTCTTTCACGACCTCGATGACTGTTTTCGTTTCATCGAGTTTGGGTTCCTGCTCGAGCAGTCCGACGGTGTAGCCTTTGGATTGCGAGATTTCGCCGATGTAGTCATTGTCCACGCCTGCCATGATGCGCAATAACGTGGACTTGCCCGCGCCGTTGAGCCCCAGCACGCCGATCTTGGCGCCGTAGTAGAAGCCGAGCGAGATGTCGCGCAGGATTTGTTTGTTGGGAGGGACTATGCGTCCCACTTTGTTCATGGAGTAGATTACGAGGGATTCGTTTGACATGGGGTTCCAGAGATTAGATGATTAGAGATTGGAGATTAGTAAGGCGGGCGTATTGTATCAGATGGAATGAAGAATGAAGAATGAAGAATGAGGAATGATGAATTTTTCGCTTCGTTCTTAACTGGAGGTTGGCTCGGTTTCGAGGGGATTTGTGCTACGCTGTTAGCCGCACGGGGGCATCAGATATTTCGAGTAAAATAGAAAAAATGTTTGCTTGACAGTCACGCTATTTGTGGCGATAATAGAGGCATATCCCCCAGTAGTAGTTTCGACGAACCTGGTGCGAGACCGCCTCACGGCGGTCTCTGTGTTTAAGGGCATATGAAAACAAACATCTACATTGACGGCTTCAACCTATACTATGGCTGTATCAAGGACACATCCTATCATTGGCTGGATGTGTCGAAAATGTGCGGTCTATTGCTCCCAAATGATCGAATCCACAAAATCAAATATTTCACAGCGCTCGTTTCCGCCCGCCCCAATGACCCTGACCAGCCTGTGCGCCAACAACTTTTCCTACGCGCCCTGCAAACCATCCCAAACCTTGAAATCATTCTTGGAACATTTTTATCTCACGAAGTAAAAATGCCGCTCTCGCCCATCGGAAGCGGCTATGCCAAAGTTATGAAGACGGAGGAAAAGGGTTCGGATGTCAATATTGCCACACATTTGTTGGTGGATGGTTTTAGAAACGATTACGAACTGGCGGTAGTGGTCTCGAATGATTCAGACTTACTCCTGCCGATTCAGGTCGTCACACAGCAATTCAATAAGCCTGTTGGTTTGCTCAACCCTCAAAAGCATACGAGTGTGGCGTTATTACCGCATGTTCAATTCGTCAAGAAAATTCGAGGAACGGTTCTCAAGAACAGTCTGTTCCCAGATGTGTTGAGTGATAAAGACGGACAATTCTCAAAGCCTGCGGGTTGGTAGGTCTTTATTTTCTTTCAATGAACTTGCCAAGACGGTAATAGTCATATGAACGATACGTATCTTCGCGATGGAAGAGCTCCAATCCCTTTGAAAGACATCACTTCAAAGGCTATGAGCGCTAATAAAGCAAAAAATACAACACCTGAAATCACATTACGAAAGTTGCTTTCACATGAAGGTATAAGAGGCTATAGATTAAACTGGAGAAAAGCGCCAGGAAGCCCTGATATTGCTTTTCCAAGCAAAAAGATCGCCGTTTTTATAAACGGATGCTTTTGGCACAGATGTCCATATTGCAAACCACGCCTCCCTAAAACCCACAGAAATTTTTGGGAACAAAAATTTGCCAAAAACAAAAGTAGAGATAAAGAGAAGGTCGCAACGTTACGCAAAGATGGTTGGAGAGTATTGACTATCTGGGAATGTCAAATTAAAAAGCACCCTAATCAATCGGTTGCAAAGGTCAAGAAAGTATTGTCAGTAAATTGAGGAATAGATGACTGATTTCACTGTAATAGATTTCTTCTGTGGTGCTGGTGGTTTTTCAGAAGGATTTAGGCAACAAGGTTTCAAGATAGTTGCAGGCATCGATAGTTGGAAGCCTGCAATTGACACTTTTAATTTCAATTTTGGTTTAGCTTGTGAAATGCAAAATATATTAGAGTTTGCAACTTCCATCAAACGAATCGAAGAACTGCCTGATACTGACATAATCTTAGGAAGCCCGCCGTGTGTTAGTTTTTCTTCATCGAACAAATCAGGCAAAGCTGATAAATCCCTAGGACTCAAACTTACAAAAATTTTTTTACGGATTGTCGCAGTAAAAAAATACAAACCAAAGTCCAGATTAAAAGCTTGGTTCATGGAAAATGTAACTAATTCAAAAGTACATCTTCCTAGAGAATATTCGTTTGAACAGTTAGGACTAAGCAGTTGGGCTATAGAACATAACTATGACCCCAAATCAATCGCTGTTTCCCTTGAAAACAACCGTTCGGTGCTAAACGCAGCTAATTATGGAGCGCCTCAATCACGAGTTAGAGTATTTTCAGGTGAAATCATTAAAGCAAAGAAGCATATAGCTCCCGCTTCTACTCACCAACCACCTGACCAGAACGAATCTTTGCCAAAGCACATAACACTAGAATTCATCAGAAAAAAACTACCAAGTCCAATCTCGCCAAAATCTGATAATCTAATAACTGACCCTTTATACCCAAATATCAAGATCAAAACATCAGAGCTGACCGATCAATTTTACGATACTGGTTTGTACAAGGCTGATTGGGAAGGTTCAAAGTTTCTAAAAACAAATCATCCCTATATGGGCTTTATGTTCTTTCCCGAGCGAGAAGATCGCCCGAGCAGAACAGTTACGGCTACCAAGATTGGAAATTCTCGTGAAGCAATAGTTCTTCGTTCCGAAGGCAATAGGATTGGAGACGGCGAATACAGAACCCTCACAGTTAGGGAAGCCGCTACTTTGATGGGGTTTCCTATAACCTATCAATTCATCGGTTCTGAAGGAAACAAATGGAAATTAGTAGGAAATGCAGTTTGTCCGCCGATAAGTAGAGCTTTTGCCAAAGAAGTTCGAAAAGAATATAAACTAGGAGAGTTCACAGAATACTTTCCTGTAAAGCCATTAGATACTGTACCAAATCTGAATGCGTTTCACAGAAAAGTATTCGATAACCCGCCGAAGAAAAAAAAGGGCACAAGATTCAGAAGACATCCATTCAAAGACGGAAATCTTACGGTTACTCTATCGAATTATGATATTGAAGAAAAAACCAGCGACAAATTAAAGTGGCGCACTTCTGTTCAATATGGAACAGGCGAAGGTTTTCCTGTACAGAAGTTTTCGGATGGCAATTTCAAAAAGCTGGAAAAGATCATTATTGGCTTCGAGAACGGGACAGAGTTTATTGAAATGATAAACAATGGCTTTTCAAACAAAATCGCTGACGCCGAAAAATTGCAGTCGATGTATGAGAATCAAAAAAATCAAGGGAAATATCTTAATCCAGTCGAGTTGGTTGACGCAGTTGGCGAGATCATCAATTCATTTGAGCTAGAATCGCCAAATTATGAACAAAAAAGCAATTACCCTTTAATCTATAAAAAGATTGTGCCCAAAAAACAACTTATGGCTTTGTATGCAATTAAAAAAATCTGCTCTGTCGCAAATGGAGACAAAAAATGAACAAAGAAACTCGCATTCGAAAAATACAAGAAATTATTGACAGAGAAAAGGATAACCCTTTCGGGCGTCAAGAGATTCCCTGGCAGGATGATTTAGTGCCAATGAATGTTTACAAAATTCCTTTAGATTTATTGGTCTACAATAAATACAATGGTAGGATTTTAAGCAGAACCAAATCTCTTGAAACACAAGGTCGCAAAATTGATGAGACTACACCTAAAGGAGATGAAATTATTGCAGATCTCCTTTGGAATTCTAGAGAGGACAGAAACAAAAAAACTCTCAAAAGTATCTCTGATTTTGGGCAAGAAAAAGTTGGGATCATTACAAAGGATGGAATAATCATTGACGGCAACAGGCGAGTTATGTTGCTCAAAAAATCAGGAAAATACGATTACTTCAAGGCAGTAGTATTACCAGTAACCTTAGAAGAAAACCCAATTGAAATCGAAGAACTTGAAACAAGATATCAATTAGGTGAAGATGAAAAACTTGGTTACAATGCGACTGAAAAATATCTAAAGGCAAAAGAATTATATTTGCGTCTTACAAGCCAAAAAGAAATAGATTTGAAAAATCTTGACGATGGTGCAATAACAAAGATCTCTGATTGGATGGGGGAAAATCCAGGAGAAATAGGGAAATACCTTAGAACCATGGCTGTTATGGATGAATATCTGGAGTACTTAGAGTACGATGGGATATATACTCAGCTTGATGATAGAGAAGACCAATTTTTGTTTCTCACTAAATGGTTAAACGGTTTTTATGGTGCAGAAAGCAAAAAAGCATTTGACGGTTATCAAAATGAAGATGTTGACGACTTAAAGGCGATAGCCTTTGATTATTTAAGAATTAGAAATCACTATGACGGAAAAGAGTTCAGAATTTTAGCAGATGGCAATAGCGAGAATCATTTTTTTGGAGATAAAGATATATGGCGGAGCTTTAGCAAAAAGCATTTTGAGACATTCCGTCGACTTCCTAAAGAAACCCCGATTGACTACAATTCAAATAACCTGAAAAAACACCTAGACAGTAGAGACAATGATTTTTTTGAAAGTTCGAAGTTTGACGCAGACGAAAGTAAATTTTTAGACAATCTCAATGAGCATAAAGATCGGATAAAAGACAATCAGGCTGCCGATCAGCCAGAAAAATTAGTAAGAAAAGCAACTTCGACTTTTGAAGCTATCAGAACTGGACATCCATCTTTCGCTAAGCCAGATGTTCAAAAACTGGTTAAATTGCTTGGAGAAAAAGTTTTTTCATCTTTGATGGATAAGTCACCCTCACGAGTGCTTTCTCATGTTATTGAGCTGTTGGAGTCGATTAATGTTGAGGAAATACCAGAAACAGAACTTGACGAAGTTGTTTCTAAAACCAAGAAGATACAGCAATTAAGTTATCAGATCAATAAGAATTTGTGACAATGAATATATCCATTGATGTAAATCTGCACTCGTTCATATTAAAAAGACGAGCGTCCGAATTGCTTGAAAACAAGAGATTGAAAATCTCTTTTTCAAGACTTCAGTATTCTGTCGATGCTGATGATTTGCTGATTCCTTATCAAAAAGAAACCCAGATACAAACTTTGCAGGAAATATTAAGAATCCTGACCAAGTTTGATTATGATGCAACATTATCTAGTGGTGCGGAAAAGGAAGTCGAAAATTACAACAGAGAAGAGCGATCGTTTGCAGACTTTGCCAGCGCGGCAAGGTCTATACGTAATGATGAATTTGATGAAACCCCAGACCTAGTTAAGAAATTTGACAACTTTCAAAGAACGCTTAAAAGCAGATTGGCAAGATCATTGTATCCTTTGCAGCTACTTTCAGCTTTTCACATGGCTTTTGCCCAAAATGTCTGCAACTTCTCGGTTCCAGGATCTGGTAAAACATCAATAGTATACGGAGCATATGCCTATTTAAATAGTCTCCCCCATGAAGACCCCAAGTATGTTGACAAACTTCTTGTAATCGGTCCTATATCATCTTTTGCGCCTTGGGAGAATGAATATATTGACTGTTTTGGCAAAGTTGTGAATTCTTTTCGAATATCTGGGAATAACGAGGTAACGAGGGATGGCAAGTTGGAGCATTTATATTCTTCAAAGCCTTCTGAACTCACTTTAATATTTCATGGTGGTGTGGATAATTACCTATCAGATATTATTGACTTTCTGAAAAGAAACAAAACAATGGTAATAGTGGATGAGGCGCATAGGATAAAAAATCCAGAAGGCGTCTGGGGACAAAGTGTCACAGAAATATCTAAACATGCAGTATCGAGAATAGTCCTGACAGGGACACCTGTCCCGAATGGCTATCAGGACATTTACAACTTATATAAATTTATTTACCCATTCAGATTCAAAGAGATTCTCCAATTTCATTACCAAAATCTAGAGGACATGACCAAAAATAGTTTGCCAAAAAGCGCTAGGGTGCAAAGACTGAAAGAAAATATATCTCCTTTCTTCATTCGTATCAAAAAAAAGGATTTAAATCTTCCTCCAATTCATGAAAAAATAATACCCGTCAACATGAACGTGATACAAAGAGAAATTTATGATTTTATAGAGTCGGAGTATATTCCTTCGTTTCAAAAAGATAACTCGGCGACAGCGAAGGATGTTCTTAATAGAGCAAGGCTTATACGGCTACGGCAAGCATCTACAAACCCCTCATTACTGTTTAGACCTCTACAAGAATCTCTGGAAGAATTTGACCCAGACTATAAGATCACACAAGATGCAGATGAGTATATTGGCGATTCTGAATTCATTGAAAAGGTAAAAAATTACCCTGTCCGCGAAACACCAGAAAAGTTCTTAGAAATCCTTCAACTCATTAATTCGGACATTCTTCCCAGAGGAGAAAAGGTCATCGTTTGGACGATTTTTGTTCAGAACGCAGAAGAACTTCAACTTTACTTGGAAAAAAATAAAATAACATCACGTCTTCTTATTGGGAAAATTGAACAAGCGCAGAGAGAGGTGACAATTGAAAAATTCAACAATCCTGACAATCTTGAGTTTCAAGTCGTCATCGCCAATCCCTTTTCGGTAGCTGAGTCTATTTCGTTGCACAGAGGGTGCCACAACGCTATATATCTTGAAAGAGATTATAACTGCTCCAACTTTTTGCAGTCAAAAGATAGAATTCATAGGGTTGGATTATCTGAAACCCAAGAAACAAATTACTATTATTTCATTTCAAAAAATTCTATTGACGAAGTAATTGACAACCGCTTACGCTTGAAGATAGAAAGAATGGAAGAGATTATCAATGACGAGATTCCTTTGTTCAACAGGATAGACAACGACGATGACACAGACATCATAAAAGACCTGATTGTCAATTATGCTAAAAGAACTTAAGCGTTACGATAATCTTGGCACACCATCTTATTTTTTCCAGCTACTAAAAGCCCTTAATGAAAACTCAGGGGCGGAGTGGAAATTAGATGATGTTAATCATTTGTTTTACAACAGAATCGTTGATGATAGGAAAATTTTTGATGGTTGCGTAGAACTGGCAATAAAAATCAACCTGCTATTTTTTCAAGACGGCTACTTATTCATTGACAAGAAACTCTCCGACTCATTAGAGAGCGAAACACAAATGAAGGATAGGTTTGTTGAATACCTGTTCAAGGCGCTCGTCGATGATGATGACTTTCATCAGATATTCAACTCTAAATATTTATCTTACGATATTATTTACAAATCATTTCAAATAAGTAATAGCGCATTTGGTTTTAAGTTCTCAAACTTCAAACAGTTGCTGATTGATTTTGATGTAATTAGATATCATCCTGCGCCAGAAATTAAACATTTCATAATTAATTCTCGGTTTAGAAAAATATTTGATAAAGCTGTCCTTCCTGAAATCAAAAGAAGAAAAATTGGGGTAGACGAGCTTGAAAGAGCAATGGAAGAGCAACAAGTATATGGAGAAGAAGCAGAGAAATTTGTTTTGGCATTTGAGGGAAAAAGATTGAATGGAAAAGACCGCATAGAATGGGTTGCTGAATATGTAGCAAATGAAGGCTATGATATTGCTTCATACAACAATAATTTCGATACTGAACATAATAGATTCATTGAAGTGAAATCGTATGCTGGCGATAAGCCGTATTTCTATTGGTCGAGAAATGAATTTTTGGTTGCCAAAAGAAGACGCGATAGTTATTGGTTGTATCTAGTTAATCGAGACAAGGTCGGCAACGATGAGTATGTTCCTCTAATGTTACAAGATCCTTATGAAAATGTTTTGAATGGCAGTCAATGGATTGTAGAGGTTAACAAATATAAAATAGAGTGGTCTGAGTGAAACGATATTTTCATCAAGTCCAATCCAAACGGGGGAGGGAAGGGAGGGAGAGACCTTTCCCCGATTGTGGTGATTGTTCGGCGTGTTGAGCGACCTATCCCCCCGCCCTTCCCAAATGGGAAGGGGGCTGGTTGCGTGAGGGCTGTGAAGATTTTCCAAAGGAAGGGGCTGGTCGGTTGATGATTGTGACGGCTTTCCAAGGATAGTTTTGTTTGAGGACGTCTGGGCTTCTCCCCTTTGTTCTAAAGCATTCATTTGACGTATTGCCAATTTGACACTACAATACGGGCATGCGATTCGAATGGGACGAAAATAAGCGGCTGATCAACATTCGCAAACATGGCATTGACTTTGCCGACGTCCCTTCGATATTCGAACTCGATACCGTCACTGTCATTGACGAGCGCTTTGAATATGGCGAAACGCGCTATCAAACGCTTGGGTTGCTAAAGACCCGCATCATTATGGTTGTCCACACCGAATCTGAAACGGTTATCCGTATCATCTCCGCCCGAAAGGCAAACAAATATGAAGAAGAAACCTACTTCAACGAAATCTCAAACTGATTTTGTTCGTCTCGACAAAATGAAGGACGAAGACATTGATTATTCCGACGCGCCAGCGATTACGCCTGAAATGTTTGCAAAGTCCATTGTGCGGCGCGGTCTAAAGCCGCGCACAAAAACGCAACTGACCTTGCGTGTGGATAGCGATGTATTGGAATGGTACAAAAAGCAGGGACGCGGCTATCAAACAAAAATCAATCTATTATTGCGCGCATACATGCAAGAACATCAGAGATAGTTATTTGAGTGCGTGCCAGCATTTTCCTATTCTCGTGCATGCATCGTAATAGACCTTTCCCCAAATGCGGCGATTGACGACTTTCCAAGTCAATGTTTTGTTTCAAGTTGGTATTAGCTTCTCCCCCTTGGGGGAGACGGGAGAGGGGTTAAAATGACAACATTGTGCCAGTCAAAAACATCATCCCAGGTCAACGCGTCACAAAAGAAAAACTTCAACGCGACCCCTCTGTCCCTCGGACATCTCCCCATTTTCAAAGAGCGAAAATAGGGAGAGCCGCCGCGAGATGACGCCTGCCGAGAAACCGCGAAGCGTGTGGCACGAAGTCCGCGCGAAGAAGTTGGGGATTCGGTTTAGGAGGCAACAAGTCATCGCGGGATTCATTGTTGATTTTTACTGTCACAAGGCGGCGTTGGTTGTGGAGGTGGATGGGGATATACATGACCTGCAACAAGAGGAAGATGCCAGGCGGGAGAAAGTGTTGACTGAGATGGGGTTGAGGATTGTCAGATTCGGGAATGATGAGGTGATGAGGAGTTTGTCCGCGGTGGTGGGGAGAATCAGAGAGTTGTAGGGCGATTGCATCTAAATTGAGGTAAAAAAGGGCTATCTTGAAGGAGGTAGCCATGACAAAGAAGCCATTGGAGGCGATCGCCGAGCATTTTAGCAAAGTGAGCGATCCGCGGGTGGATCGA
>NZ_DBNHEF010000046.1:0-127502 GCF_057138825.1 Candidatus Defluviilinea gracilis | reverse complement strand
GGTTCTTTAGCCAGCGGTTCAGACTGGCTCGCTCCGCCTCTGTGATTTGGAGATGATACTTTTTCATGTCCGCCGCCTCCCGTTTCGGCACGCTTAGTATATGTCAGAATAAATTGTTAATGTTCAATATGTCGCGCTACGCCAAATCAAAATCATCAGAAAAGGCGACATTCATGTCGCCTTACGGATTAAGGATATGTTTGATCTCTCCTCTGCGCGTTTTGCATTTCTCGATCTGGAAACTACGGGACTCTCTCCGTGGTTTGGCGATCGCGTCTGTGAGGTGGGAATCGTCGTCACGGAGGGAAAACGAATCAAAGAGCAGTTTCAACAGTTGGTGAATCCTGAGCGTCCGCTTTCGGTGGGGGCGGCGAGCACGAACGGGTTGACGGATGCCGAGTTATTGTCGGCGCCGCGATTCGCTGAAGTAGCCGAGTCAATCGTCGGCTTGGTGAATGAAGCGGTGGTCGTCTGTCACAACGCGAAGTTCGACCTGCAATTCCTCGATAGCGAATTCAAGCGGCTCGGGCGCGACATCCAAATCCCGAATTTGATAGACACGCTGATGATGGCGCGTCTGTATTACGAGATGCCGTCGTATAGTTTGGGGTTTATCGCCCAGTCGTTCCATCTGCCGATGACGGTGAAACATCGCGCGTTGGACGGCGCGTTGGCGGCGCGGGGAATCTTCTTTGCGATGATGGAACAGATGAAGCAGTTCAACAAACCGCTCGATGAATATATCGGCATTTACAACTCGCCCGCGTGGCCCAATGAGGGGATCGAACTGCCGACCGAATTGGGCGAAGCGATCTACAGCAACAAGCGCATGTTGATCAAGTATGTTGACGGGGACGGCGAGCAGACCGAACGCTGGATCACGCCGAAGCAAGTGATGGGGTTGAAGGATTATGTGTATTTGCTCGCGTACTGTCACTTGCGGAACGATGAGCGCAGTTTTCGTTTGGATCGAATTACTCAGGTGCAAGTTGAGGAAGGGAGTTAGACCTGTGAGGTCTGCGAGACCTCACAGGTCTCTTCGAAAAATATGTACGAATTCACCGAAGACGATTTGAAATCGAACCAGCGCGGATTCCTCACGCAGGGTCAACGCGACTACTTGAAAACGATCGGCGAGGGCGGCGTGAGAGTTCAGAGATGGAATATCAAAATTGCCGTTGGGTTCATGTTCTTTGGGATGTGTCTGATCCTGGCGATGTATTTGCAAAATGAAAGCACGCGCGCGGCATTGTTTTCCAACCCGTTGAATATTTTGGTCTTTCCTGTGATCATCGTTGTGGTTGGGTTGGTTCTCGCGTTCAGTATCTGGCTTGCAAGGCGCATCTCCGAAATGTTGAAGAACGCGGAGTTGAAAACTGCGGAGGGAAAGATTCGCCTCGATTCTCACTTCAACTCAGGCGCGGGCTTCACCAGTTATTATGTCTATGTGGGCAAGAAACGCTTTGGCTTCACCGATGATATGAGTCACACGTTCAAAGAAGGGGAGAAGTATCGCATGTATTACGTCAAGGCGAGCGCGTATGAGTTGATTATGTCTTACAAAGTGATCGAATAATGCCGCCGTTTTCGCGCCCTTGACGGATTCACAAATCAGCCTATAATCGGGCGAAATCACCAGCCAATGAACACACTTTTGTCGCTCTCCCTTATCGTCATCCTTATTGCGGTCCTTATTATTAAGGATCTATTTTCGGTTAGGATGGCAACGGTGAGAGTGAAGTAAATCTCGAAACAAACGCAAAGAGCCGCCCTAACCACGGGCGGCTTTTTTGTTATCTCTTTAACCGCAAAGCACGCGAAGTTCGCGAAGAAAAAATTAAATCTTTGCGTTCTTAGCGCCCTTCGCGGTAAGAAAAAAGGAAAATTTATGCGTTCCGATACAGTCAAAAAAGGATTTGATAAAGCGCCGCATCGCGCGCTGCTTCGCGCTACGGGGTTGCAGGATGACGATTTCAACAAGCCGTTCGTTGCCATCGTCAACTCATATGTGGACGTGGTGCCTGGGCATGTGCATTTGCAGGAGTTCGGCAAACTGGTCAAGGATGCCGTCCGCGCGGCGGGATGCGTGCCGTTCGAGTTCAACACCATCGGCGTGGACGACGGTATCGCGATGGGTCACATGGGGATGAAGTACTCGCTTCCTTCGCGCGAACTGATTGCTGACTGCGTGGAGACCATGATCGAAGCCCACAGATTCGACGCGATGGTGTGCATCCCGAACTGCGACAAGATCGTGCCTGGCATGTTGCTCGGCGCCATGCGAGTCAATATCCCGACGATATTTGTCTCTGGCGGGGCGATGAAAGCGGGGATGACTCCCGAAGGCGAGACGATTGATTTAATTTCCGTGTTTGAAGGCGTGGGGGCATTTTCAGCGGGCAAGATTGACGAGAAGCGATTATCCATTTTGGAAAAATTTGCATGTCCATCGTGCGGATCATGTTCGGGGATGTTCACCGCCAACTCGATGAACTGTCTCATGGAGGCGTTGGGCTTGGCGTTGCCATATAACGGTTCCGCTTTGGCGAAGACTCCCGAACGGGAAGCGTTGGCGAAACAAGCCGCCGCGCAAGTGATGACCTTGATCGAGCGCGACATCAAGCCGCGAGACATCGTCACTGCCGAGGCGATAGACGACGCGTTTGCATTGGACATGGCGATGGGCGGCTCATCGAACACGGTGTTGCACACGCTGGCATTGGCGAACGAAGCGGGAGTTGAGTATCCGCTGGAAAGAATCAACGCGGTGGCGGATAAAGTTCCGCACATTTGCAAGGTGAGTCCGGCGGGCAAGTGGCACATGGAAGATGTCCATCGCGCGGGCGGAATCCCTGCGATATTGAACGAGATCCAATGGGGGACGGGTATGTTGCATTTTGATCGCTTGACAGTGACAGGAAAAACCTTGGGCGAATCGATTCAAGGAAAAGATATTCAGGATGAAGAAGTGATCCGCAGATATGGCAACGCACATTCCAAACGCGGAGGGCTGGCGATTCTGTTCGGCAATCTCGCTCCGAAAGGCGCAGTGGTGAAAGTGGGCGGTGTGAGCGAGGCGATGATGAAGTTTGAGGGACCCGCTGTCATCTTTGAATCGCAGGAAGAAGCGATGGCTGGAATTTTGGCGGGCAAGGTCAAAGCGGGAGATTGTGTTGTGGTGCGTTATGAAGGTCCGAAGGGCGGACCTGGGATGCAGGAGATGCTGTCGCCCACGTCCGCGATCATGGGGCAGGGACTTGGCGACAAGGTGGCGTTGATCACCGATGGACGATTCAGCGGCGGGACGCGCGGCGCGTGCATCGGTCATGTGTCGCCAGAAGCGGCGGCGGGCGGTCCGATCGCGGCGTTGAAGGCTGGGGATGTGATCGAAATTGATTTGGGCGCGCGCAGGCTGAACGTCCGATTGAACGAGGCGGAGATTCAGAGTCGGCTGGAGGCGTTGCCTCCGTTCCAATCCAAAACAACATCAAAATGGTTGAAGCGATATTCGCATTTTGTCACCAGCGCGGATACGGGCGCAATGTTGGAAAGTTAATTTGAGACCTGTGAGGTCTTTAAGACCTCACAGGTCTAAGGAGCAGATATGAAATTAAAAGGCGCAGAAATTGTTTGGGAATGTTTGACCCGCGAAGGCGTGGAGGTTGTGTTCGGCTACCCTGGCGGCGCGAATATGCCGATCTATGACGCGATGCTGAATTATCCTGTGCATCATGTGTTGGTGCGGCATGAACAGGGCGCGGCGCACATGGCGGATGGATACGCTCGCGCGTCGGGGAAAGTTGGTGTGGCGATGGCGACCTCGGGTCCTGGCGCGACGAATCTCGTGACGGGCATTTGCACGGCGATGATGGATTCGGTGCCGACGGTTTTCATCACGGGTCAGGTGGCGGCGCATTTGATCGGCGGCGATGCGTTCCAGGAAACCGACGTGACGGGAATCACATTGCCCATCACGAAACATAATTACATCGTGACCCGCGTCGACCAGATCGCGGAAACGATCCGCGAGGCGTTTTATATCGCGCGCAGTGGACGACCAGGTCCTGTGTTGATTGACATCTGTAAGAACGCGCAAATTGAATCATGCGAATTTGTTTTCCCTGAAGAAGTGAAACTGCCAGGCTATCAACCTGTTCTGCGCTCGTCGAGAAATTTATTAGACCAAGCCGTGGACTTGATCGAGCGGGCAAAGAAGCCGATCATTTTATGCGGGCATGGCGTGTTGATGTCGAAAGCCGAAGAGGAGTTGATGCAGTTCGCGGTCAAGACTCAAACTCCAGTGGCGAGCACGCTGTTGGGACTGGGCGCGTTCCCCGCGTCGCATGAATTAAGTCTGGGCATGATGGGTATGCACGGTGAAGTGCACACCAACATGGCGATCCAAAATTCGGACTTGATCCTTGCCTTTGGGATGCGCTTCGATGACCGCGTGACTGGCACGTTGAAAACGTACGCGCCGCGCGCCAAAAAGATTCACATCGAGATTGACCCGTCTGAGATTCACAAAAACGTTTTCGTGGATGTGCCGCTGGTCGGCGATCTGAAAACTGTGTTGTGCGATCTGATCCCGCTGGTGGATGAATACGATCACGAAGCATGGAAACAAGAGATCAACGGATGGAAAGCCGAAGCCGACGCGCGCAGTATTATGAATTGGGAAGACGACGGCAAGTTGCACGCGGCTCACATGGTCGCCGAGATTTGGAAAGCCACGGATGGGAACGCCATCGTCACAACGGATGTCGGTCAACATCAGATGTGGGCGGCGCAATATTATTTTCTGGATAAACCGAATCGCTGGCTAACTTCGGGCGGCGCGGGGACGATGGGCTTTGGTCTCCCTTCGGCGATCGGGGCGTGGTTCGCGGCGAAGGATCAGGAAATTTGGGCGATCGCAGGCGACGGCGGATTCCAAATGACCGCCGCCGAGTTGACGACCGCCGTGCAAGAGGGCGCGAACGTCAAAGTGGCGATCATGAATAATCAATACCTCGGCATGGTGCGCCAGTGGCAGGAATTTTTCTTCGACAAGCGTTACTCGGCGGTGAACATGCTCACGCCCGATTTTGTGAAATTGGCGGAGGCGCACGGAGTCCCTGCGAGGCGGGTGACCAAGCCTGAGGAAGTCAATGAAGCGATTGAATGGGCGCGGAAGACTCAAGGTCCAGTGGTGCTTGAGTTCCGAGTCGAGCAGGAAGAGGCGGTCTATCCGATGGTTCCCGCAGGCGCGGCGTTGGATGAGATGATGCAGAGACCTGTGAAGGCGTGAGATAAGAGAGTAGATAAATAGAGAGTAGAGAATAGCGAGTTGATCGTTACTGGTCATCTATTCTCTACTCCTCTACTCTCTAAAGAATGGAGAATTATGAACTACACATTTATTGCTTTAGCGGAAAACAAGCCTGGCGTGTTGAATCGGGTGACTTCGTTGTTTCGGCGGCGGAATTTCAATATCGTGTCGCTCAGCGCGGGGACGACGGAGAATCCCGAAGTGTCGCGCATGACCATCGTTGCGGAATGCCCGAACGGCGATATTGACGCGCATCGCATCGAGGCGAATTTATACAAGCTGGTCAATGTGATCGATGTGCAGGATGTGACGCATCAGTCCACCGTGATGCGCGATCTGGCGTTGATCAAGGTGCGAGTCGCGCCTGAACGCCGCGCCGAAGTGAACGGGCTGGCGGAAATCTTCCGCGCCCGCATCGTGGATGTGGCGGCTGATTCGGTCGTGGTCGAGATCACTGGCACGGAGGACAAGATCGAAGGCTTGATCGAGTTACTGCGCCCGATTGGGATCGTGGAAATGGTGCGCACGGGGCAGGTCTCGATGACGCGCGGGGTCAACGATGGTGTGCGGAGGATCGGGATGAATGGGCATGCGCAGGTGATGGAGATGGCGGAGATGACGCCGTGAAAAGGATGAAGGGTGAAGGATGAAGGATGAAAGAGATACAAGTTACGTGTTACGAGTTACGAGTTACGTAATTTGTAATTTATGAGTATTCGGTGGTCGAGCGCAAGCAGTCGAGACCACAAGTACGCATACAAAATTTTGTTACAAGAATGTTTTGAAGCGTGGTGGTCTCGATATGTTCCTCGCTATCGCTCGGAACTACTCGACCACCGAGATAAAAAATTAGGAGAATTGAGATCATGGCAAAAATAAATTTTGGCGGTGTGGAAGAGGAAGTTGTTACGCGCGATGAGTTTCCGCTGGAGAGGGCGCGGGAGGTATTGAAAGATGAAGTGGTGGCGGTGCTGGGGTATGGCGTGCAGGGTCCCGCGCAGGCGATGAACATGCGCGACAACGGCATCAAGGTGATCGTCGGTCAGCGCGAGGGGACGAAGAATTGGGATAAGGCTGTGGCAGACGGCTGGGTGCCAGGCGAGACGTTGTTCTCTGTGGAAGAAGCCGCAGAGAAAGGGACCGTCGTTCAGTATTTATTGTCCGATGCGGGGCAACGCTCGCAGTGGTCGAAGATCGTGGAAAATTTAAACGAAGGCGACATGCTGTATTTTTCGCATGGATTTTCGGTCACGTTCAAAGATGACACGGGAGTCATCCCTCCGCCGCATGTGGATGTGGCGCTCGTCGCGCCGAAGGGGTCGGGTCGCAGTGTGCGGACGAATTTTCTCGACGGTTCGGGGATCAACGCGAGTTTTGCAGTCCATCAGGATGCGACGGGTAAAGCCAAAGAGCGGACGATCGCGTTGGGCATCGCCATCGGCGCGGGATATTTATTCCCGACGACATTTCAAAACGAAGTGTACAGCGACCTCACAGGCGAGCGCGGCGTGTTGATGGGTGCGTTGGCTGGCGTGATGGAAGCGCAGTACAACGAACTCCGCAAGAACGGACATTCCCCGTCTGAGGCGTTCAATGAAACGGTGGAAGAGTTGACGCAGTCGTTGATCCGACTCGTCGGGCAGAACGGCATGGATTGGATGTATGCCAACTGCTCCACCACCGCCCAGCGCGGCGCGTTGGATTGGAAGAATAAATTCCGCGATGCGGTCGCGCCTGTGTTCAGTGATTTGTATAAGAGCGTTACGTCAGGCAATGAGGCGCGAATCACACTCGAAGCCAATAGCAAGCCCGATTACCGCGAGAAGTTGGACAAAGAACTCGCCGCGATCCGTGATTCGGAAATGTGGAAGACAGGCGCGGCGGTGAGGTCGTTGAGACCTGAGAATTGGAAGAAATAATTTGTAGTCACGTTTGTAACGTGACTGGTGAAATAACATGATATGTCACGCTACAAGCGTGACCTACGGGAGTTGACCATGACAACAAATAACTACGTTAGGATTTTCGACACGACATTAAGAGATGGCGAGCAATCTCCAGGGGCGACGATGACTTCGGCGGAAAAGTTGGAGGTGGCGCGGTCGCTGGCGATGATGGGCGTGGATATCATCGAAGCGGGATTCCCTGCCGCGTCGCCCGACGATCTGGAAGCCGTCAGACGGATAGCGGTTGAGGTGGGCAACCCAGCCTCAAGTCAGGATGAGACGCGTGTTCCCGTCATCGCGGGGCTGGCGCGGGCGAATAAATCCGATATTGAAAAAGCGTGGGAGGCGGTGCAGTCCGCACAACGTCCGCGCATCCATATGTTTTTGGCGACGTCGCCGATCCACATGAAGCACAAGTTGAAAATGGATCCCGAAGAGGTGGTGGCGCGCGTGTCTGAAATGGTGGCGTATGCAAAAAGTTTTTGCGACGATGTGGAATTTTCGCCCGAAGACGCGGGACGCTCGGACCCAGAATTTTTATATGTGGTGTTGGGCGAGGCGATCAAGGCGGGCGCGACGACGTTGAATATTCCCGACACGGTCGGGTATACAACGCCCGATGAATTTTTCGCGTTGATTGACGGGATTATCAAACACACGCCAGGGATGCACGACGGCATAACGATCTCGGTTCATTGCCATGATGATCTGGGGTTGGCGACTGCAAATACTTTGGCGGGCATTCGCGCGGGCGCGCGCCAAGCCGAAGTGACGATGAACGGAATCGGCGAACGCGCGGGCAACACGTCGCTCGAAGAAGTTGTGATGGCGTTGAAGACTCGTCATCCCGTTTTCGATCTGGACACGGGCATCGAGACAAAACAAATTTCGCGCGTGAGCAAGTTGGTGAGCAATTACACGGGCATCGTGGTGCAACCGAATAAAGCGATCGTCGGCGCGAACGCGTTTGCGCATGAAGCGGGCATTCATCAGGACGGCATGTTGAAACATCAGACCACCTACGAGATCATGCGCCCCGAAGATGTGGGCGTGAATCAAACGAAGTTGGTGTTGGGAAAACATTCGGGTCGTCACGCGCTTCGCACTCGGCTGGCGGAGTTGGGTCATTCGCTCGATGAAGTGGAACTCGATAAAGCCTTTACGCGCTTCAAAGAATTGGCAGACCGCAAGAAGGTGATCGTGGATGCGGACTTGGAAGCGTTGATCGCCGACGAGTTCTATCGTCCGCGCGATGTATATTTGCTCAACGATATGCAGGTCACCTGCGGGACGATGGGAATGCCGACTGCAACCGTTCGCCTGCGCGGACCCGATGGCGCAGTTCACACGCAAGCCTCTGTCGGCACGGGTCCAGTGGATGCGGTGTACAAAGCCATCAACGCCATCGTCAATGTGCCGTGCGAGTTGCTCGAGTTCAACATCCACGCCATCACCGAAGGCATTGACGCGCTCGGTGGAGTCACTGTCCGCATTCAAGGCGCGGACGACCATACCTCGATGGACGCGCAAAGCGAGGCGCATTATCCGCGCGTGTACGGCGGTCACGGCGCAGACACCGACATCATCGTCGCCAGCGCGAAGGCGTATATCAACGCCGTCAATAAACTCATCATCGCGCAGACCGAGTCGCATGAGAGGGTGGTGAATGATTTTGGAGTGATGTTGGGATAAAAGAGAGAATTGGAGGATTAGAGAATTAGAGACTAGAGACTGGAGACTAGTCTCGAATCTCCAGTCTCTAGTCTCTGCAAAAAGGAAACCATGACAAAAACTTTATTCCAAAAAATATGGGATTCGCACGTTGTGACCGAACAAGTCGACGCGCCTGCGGTTCTTTACATTGACCTGCATCTGGTTCACGAAGTGACATCGCCTCAAGCCTTTACAGGACTTCGCCAGCGCGGACTCAAAGTGCGCCGACCTGAAAAGACTCTGGCGACGATGGATCATTCGATTCCGACCACGCCTCTGCATGTTCCCATGACTGACGCATTAGCCGCCGCCCAGATCAAGCAGATGGAAGTCAACGCCGCGGAATTCGGGATCGAATTGCACGGCATGACTAGCCCGCATCGCGGCATCGTTCACGTCATCGGACCTGAACTCGGGCGCACGCAACCAGGCATGACCATCGTCTGCGGCGATAGTCACACCGCCACGCATGGCGCATTCGGCGCGTTGGCGTTTGGCATCGGCACAAGCGAAGTGGAACACGTCCTTGCGACTCAATGTCTCTTGCAAAAGAAACCCAAAACGTACGAAGTGAGAGTGGATGGAAAACTATCGAGCGGCGTTTCAGCCAAAGATATCATCCTCGCGCTCATCGCCAAGATCGGAGTCGGCGGCGGGACGGGTCACGTCTTTGAATATACGGGCGAAGCGATTCGCGGATTGTCCATGGAACAACGCATGACGATTTGTAACATGTCCATTGAAGGCGGAGCGCGGGCGGGCATGATCGCTCCCGATGAAACGACGTTTGAATATTTATATGGAAGAGAGTTCGCCCCCAAAGGCGCGGAGTGGGATAAAGCCGTTGCCAAGTGGAAGTCACTGCCCAGCGATGAAGGCGCGGCGTACGACAAGTCCATCACGCTCGACGCCTCCGAACTTGAACCGATGATTACCTACGGGACGAACCCAGGCATGGGCATGAGGATCACAGACCGCATCCCAACGGTTGAATCGTTCAGCGAGTCATCGCAAAAAGCCGCGTTCGAGAAAGCCATGAATTACATGGGACTCCAACCTGGTCAATCGCTGTTAGGTCAAAAAGTGGACGTGGTCTTTATCGGCTCATGCACCAACTCACGCATCTCGGATCTGCGTCTCGCCGCCGCGTTTCTCAAAGGGAAGAAAGTTTCAGAAAGCACGCGCGTGATGGTCGTCCCTGGTTCGCAGGATGTGAAGAAGCAGGCAGAACAGGAAGGGCTTGATAAAGTCTTCAAAGAATCTGGCGCAGAATGGCGCGAGGCGGGATGCTCGTCGTGTATCGCAATGAATGCAGATGTGATTCCAGCAGGTCAATATTGTGTGAGTACGTCAAATAGAAACTTTGAAGGCAGGCAAGGGAAAGGCTCGCGCACGTTTCTGGCGAGTCCCATCACTGCGGCGGCAACGGCGATTCATGGCGTGGTCACTGATCCAAGAGTAATGTTGAGTTGACATGGTCACAGACGAAATTTGGAAGTTACCCGCCATTGTGAACCGCTTTCTGTCTTACCGTGCCGCCATCCCGTTGGCGCAGGAACAGATCGGCGTAATGATGTCAATTCTCAAAACGCGAAAACAACCCATCCAACGTTTTCTTGATTTGGGTTGCGGTGATGGAATTCTGGGCGCGGCGATCTTGGGCGAATATCCATCGGCTCGCGGAGTTTTCGCCGACTTCTCAGAGCCGATGCTTGAACAAGCTTGCGATGGTCTCAAGGAATATGCGAGTCAACTCAAATTTGAGAATCTCGATTATGGCGACAAGGCTTGGGTGAATCAAATCAGCCTGCAAGGTCCGTTTGATGCGATTGTGTCTGGCTACTCCATTCATCATCAGCCCGATCAACGCAAGCGCGAAATTTATCAAGAAATTTTTTCATTGCTCGAACCGAACGGCTGGTTCATCAACATCGAACACATTGCCGCCGAATCGCAACTTGCGGTGGACTTGTTCAATCAACATGTGGTTGACGCTCGTTTCGCGATCGAACGATCAAGCGGCGGAACAAAGACCCGTCAGGAAATTTCAGACATCTTCATGAACCGCCCAGATAAAGACACGAATATTCTTTTGTCTGTAAGTACACAATGCGATTGGCTGCGCGAGATCGGCTACGAAGAAGTAGATTGCTATTTCCGTATCTATGAACTCGCAGTGTTCGGCGGCCGCAAATCGTAAATCGAAAATCGTAAATCGTAAATCCAAAATCGGAAATCAAAATGGCACAATTCACAACTCTCACCTCCCGCATGATCGCCCTGCCCGTCAACGACATTGACACAGACCAGATCATCCCCGCGCAATTTCTCAAAGTCACCGACAAGAACGGGCTCGCCGACGCGCTCTTTTATCACTGGCGTTACAACGACGATAAATCGCCGAAAGAAGATTTCATCATCAACAAGCCCGAGTCGCAGGGGGCGCAAATTTTATTGGCAGGCGACAACTTCGGTTGCGGCTCGAGCCGCGAGCACGCGCCGTGGGCGCTCACCAGTTACGGCTTCCGCGCCGTCATCTCCACATCCTTTGCGGATATTTTCCGCAACAACGCGTTGAAGAACGGACTCATTCCCATCGTCGTGGATGACGCGACTCACAAGATGCTCTTCGACCTCTTTGAAGAAGCGCCTCGCGCCGACCTGACAGTTGATCTGGCTACCCAGACTTTATCCTACCCTGGAGGTTCGCTCACTTTCCCGATTGATTCGTTCAGCAAAACGTGTCTACTCAATGGGGTGGATGAGTTGGGCTACATCATGGGATTCGAGAAGGAGATCTCCGCGTTTGAAGCGGGTCAATAATTCATACTTCGTACTGCGTACTTCGTATTACGTAGTACGCAGTACGAAGTACCTTGTAACGTGTAACAGGTAACACATGACTTTACCCCTCATCCAAATCTACGACACCACCCTCCGCGACGGCACCCAATCCGAAGGCTTCACGCTTTCGGGCAATGACAAGATTCGCATCGCGCAAAAACTGGACGAACTTGGAGTCGCTTTCATTGAAGGCGGCTGGCCTGGCTCGAACCCAAAGGATGTGGAGTTCTTCGAGCGCGCGCGCGATATGCCATGGAAGAATTCGCTCATCGCCGCGTTCGGTTCCACGTGCCGCGTCAAAGGCGGACCTGAGGACGATGCCAACATCAAAGCCCTGCTCGATTCGCAAACGCCCGTCTGCACCATCTTCGGCAAAACGTGGACTCTGCACGTCAAAGAAGTGTTGCTGACCACGCTCGAGGATAACTTGCGGATCATCGAACAATCGGTCGCGTATCTCAAAGCCAACGGCAAGCGTGTGATTTATGATGCGGAACATTTCTTCGACGGCTACAAAACGGATTCCTCATATGCCCTCGAAACTCTCCGCGCCGCGATTCGCGGAGGAGCCGAGATAGTTGTGTTGTGCGATACGAACGGCGGCACAATGCCCTGGGAGGTCGAATCAATTGTTAGCGTGGTGAAAGAGGCGATTGCTCATCCGTTTGGGATTCACACGCATAACGATTCGGAATGTGCCGTTGTCAATTCGTTGATCGCCATCCGCGCAGGCGCGGTTCAAGTGCAAGGCACGATCAACGGAGTCGGCGAACGATGCGGCAATGCGAATCTCGTGTCCATCATGGCAGACCTTGAGTTGAAGATGGGTTATCCGTGTTTGCCTGAAGGGAATATTCAGCATTTGTACGACTTGTCCCATTTTGTGGCGGAGGTGGCGAACATCACTCCCGATGAGCATTTGCCGTTCGTTGGGAAATCGGCATTCGCGCACAAAGGCGGCGTGCATGTGGCGGCGATGCGACGTAACGCGCAATCGTATCAACACGTGGAGCCTGAACTCGTCGGCAACAAAATGCGCGTCGTGGTTTCGGACCTGTCGGGTCGCGGAAATTTGCTCAGCAAAGCCGAAGAACACGGCGTGGAAGTGGAAAGCGCGGAAGTCTTGCCCGTGTTGAACGAGATCAAAGAGCTCGAAGCGCGCGGATTTTCATTCGAAGCCGCCGAAGCCTCTGTTGCCATGATGTTGAAGCGCCAGGAATACGGCTACAAACCTCCGTTTGAATTGGTGGATTTTTTCGTCAACGTGGAGCATCGAGATGGGCGCGGCACGTTCGCCGAAGCGACGGTCAAGGTGAAGGTGCAGGGCGAACTGCTTCACACGGCGGCGGAGGGGAACGGTCCCGTCAACGCGCTTGATCTGGCATTGCGCAAAGCGTTGGCTGGGTATTATCCGCAAATTCAAAAGTTTCATCTGTCCGATTACAAAGTGAGAATTTTGGATTCGGATCACGGCACGGAAGCCATCACCCGCGTGTTGATTGACACGCGCAATTCAACCTCGCGCTGGAGCACGGTCGGCGCGAGCACCAACATCATCGAAGCCTCCTGGCGCGCGCTGGCTGATTCGATGGAGTATGGGTTGATGGTGGCTCATTAGCGTTTTACGAAATACGCAGTACGCAGTTGTGTATTGCGTATTTCGTACTGCGTAAAAACCATTGGAGATTCACTTGGAATATAAAATCACCCTCCTCCCAGGCGACGGCATTGGACCCGAAGTTGTGCATGAGGCAACTCGCGTGTTGGATGTCGTTGCGAAAAAATTTAACCACACCTTCAACTTTCAAGAACGATTGATGGGCGGTTGTTCGATTGATAAATATGGTTCATCTTTAACTGATGAATCTCTTGCCGATTGCAAATCATCGGATGCAGTTTTGCTTGGCGCGGTGGGCGGACCGAAATGGGATGACCCGAACGCGAAAGACCGCCCCGAACGCGGACTGCTCGCGCTGCGCAAAGGTCTCGGCGTGTTTGCGAATCTGCGCCCCGTCAAAGTGCATCCCGCGCTGATCGAGTCGTCGCCGCTCAAGCCTGAGAAACTCAACGGCGTGGACATCCTCGTCATCCGCGAGTTGACGGGCGGGCTGTATTTCGGTCAACCCAAAATGCGCGAGATGCGCGATGGCAAGCAGTACGCGGTCGACACGCTGGAATATTATGATTACGAGATCAAGCGCATCATCGAACTCGCATTCGAACTTGCAAAGAACAGGAGGAAGAAAGTCACCTCGGTGGATAAAGCCAACGTCTTGGAATCGTCTCGGCTGTGGAGACAGATCGCTTCAAACGTCGGGACGGCTGATCCAGCCATTCAGCTTGAGCACACGCTTGTAGATACCGCTTCGATGAAGTTGATCACATCCCCAGCCTCGTTCGATGTTGTCGTCACCGAGAACATGTTCGGCGATATTCTCACGGATGAGGCTTCGGTGCTGGCGGGTTCGATGGGGATGTTGCCGTCGGCTAGTTTGGGCGAACCAGCCTCCCCGTCGGAGAAAGAAGCGAGGATGGGTCTGTATGAACCGATCCACGGCTCCGCTCCCGACATCGCGGGGCAGGGAATCGCGAATCCAGTTGGCACAATCCTGTCTGCGGCGATGATGCTGCGTCACTCGTTCAAGTTGGACGCGGAGGCGGAGTCGATCGAACAGGCTGTGGACTGCGCGATCACCGATGGCGCGCGGACGGTTGACCTCGGCGGCGCGTTGAAGACTTGTGAGATGACGGATGAGGTTTTAAAGAGATTGTATGCATTCTGCGACTGAAGTCGCAACTACGAAAACAAAAAGGAGATTGAGCGATGGGCATGGAATCGAAATTTATTTGGAAGAACGGCGAACTCGTGCCGTTTGAACAGGCGACACTGCATTTTCTGACGCCCGCTTTGCATTATGGCGCGGCGGTGTTCGAGGGCATTCGCGCGTATAACACGCCGAAGGGACCCGCGATTTTTCGTCTGCGCGAACATGTGGAACGATTATTTGATTCGGCGCGCGTGTTGGGCTTTCGCGAAATTCCATGGAGCGTGGAAGAGGCGATCAAGGCGCATAAAGATACGGTGCGCGCCAACGGATTTACGGATTGTTATATCCGTCCGTTGATGTATTTGGACGGCGGCGGCTGGAATCTGAATGTGGATAAAGGCAAGCTTTCGATGATGATTGCGGTGTGGGAATGGTCGAATTACCTCGGCGAGGACGCGCTGGCAAAAGGCATTCGCGCCAATATCTCTTCGTTCACTCGTCATCATCCGAATATTTCGATGACGAAGGCGAAGATCGCTGGCAATTATGTGAACAGCATTTTGGCGAAAACGGAATCGGAACGGCTGGGTTTTCAGGAAGCCATCATGCTCGATCCGCAAGGGTATATCGCCGAATGCACGGGTGAGAATTTATTTGTCGTGCGCGATGGGAAGATCGTCACGCCCTCCACCGCGCCGATCCTGGAGGGCATTACGCGCCAGTCGGTTTATACGATTGCCACGGATTTGGGGTATGAAGTTGCCGAAGCGCCAGTCTCACGCGACCAACTGTATAATGCCGACGAAGTGTTTGTCTGCGGCAGCGCCGCGGAGGTGATCGGTCTGTGCGAGATCGATTTCCGCGCGATTGGCGACGGGAAATCTGGGAAAATTACGCGCGAGATCCAAAACGTGTATCACGATGCGATCCGCGGGAAGGTGAAGAAGTATGAGGGGTGGTGTGATTTCGTTGGATAAAATAGTTAAAAAATGAACCGCGAAGGTCGCTAAGAACGCGAAGAAAACCTTTTCTTCTTAGAGATCTTCGCGTTCTTGGCGGTTAATAAATCTGCGGAAAAATTTTTGGGGCTATAATCAGCTTCATGTTCACAAAGAATTCCAGAAATCGCTACGACAAAAAGGATTCGCTGGAACTCGGTCGCCGCGCGGAGGATTCCTTTGCGCGGCTTGCGATTCGGCACGGATTCAAAGTCACGGCTTCGTCTGAAAAGGGAAATATTGACGAACATTTTGATTACGTCATCGAGCGGGATGGAAAGTCCCATAAAGTGGATGTGAAAAGTATCAAGCGCAAGTCACGGGAGGACAAGGAACTTCAAGATGAATTTTTGTGGATCGAGTTACATAGTGTTCGGGAAAATAACAAAGGCTGGCTGTATGACGGCAAGGCAGACTTGATCGCCTTCGAACTTGCCAATAGTTTCCGCATCGTAGACCGCATCGAACTGCTCGCCCTCGTCGAAAAACTCGTGGACTTCGACGCGAAAGTGGATTCACCAAAGGATGCGCTGTACAAAGTCTATTCGCGCACGTCGCGCCCCGATCTGTTGACGATGATCAAGTCGGAGGATTTATTGCAACTCCGTCATGCGGAGTGGGGGAAGCTCGGCGGGGATTGAAACCCCCCGCCTATTCTTACAAAGCCCGCTAAAGCGGACTTTGTTTTGTTGTATACTGTCTCTATGCCTGCAAATAAGACTTCCGTTTCAAAAGGCGACTCCCCTGAAAAATTGGGCGAATTCTGGGACAAGCAAGACTTCACCGAATTCGACGATCCCAACGCGCCTGATGTCGAGTTTCATGTTTCTGTTGCAATTCCCGTTGAGCCAGACTTACTTTCTGATATTGAAGAATTGGCACACAGGCGCGGAATCAACGTGGAAACCTTGGTCAATCTTTGGTTGAAGGAAAAACTTGTAGAGTCGAAGGTGGGGTAACTTCATTGGGAATCGAGGAACAGGCACATCAATTTGACGTGCCTGTTTTATTGTATACTGCCCCACATGGAATCGATCATCACTGCCGTCAGTCTCAGTTCGGGACATACCTTCAGCAAGTCAACTCAAAAAAGTATCCGCCTGATCGCTGGCGTGGGCGTGGATGGGGACGCGCACTCGGGTGTCACGGTCAAGCATCGCTCCCGCGTCAAGCGTGACCCGACCCAGCCGAACCTGCGACAAGTCCATTTGATTCACGCGGAGTTGCACGATGAACTGAACGCGCAGGGATTCAACGTCTCGGCTGGGCAGATGGGGGAGAACATCACCACCCGCGGCGTGGACTTGCTCGGTCTGCCGACAGGGACATGTCTGCATTTGGGGAAAGAGGCGGTGATTGAAATAACTGGTTTACGCAACCCGTGTTATCAGTTGGATGATTTTCAGAAAGGTTTGCTCAAAGCCTGCCTTGACCATGACGAAGAAGGAAATCTAATCCGCAAGGCGGGTGTGATGGGGATTGTGCTGGCAGGCGGCGATGTGTTCCCGAATGATTTGATTCGGGTTGAGTATCCAGAGGGGGAGTTTCGGTCGCTTCAGCCAGTCTAAGTCGAAGCGGGCTACCGAGCCTGATTTATGAGAAAAAGAATGTGATTTAATTTTCGAACGTACTTGCGCTTTTTGATTTCACATTCCCAGATTCTAATAACTTTCCACCCATTCCTTCTTAATTCCTTTGTTACAAAACCATCCCTCAGCTTGTTATGAAGGATTTTTTCTTTCCAATATTTATTGTTATGGCCAGGTTTGCGAATCCTGCAAGTGTGACCGTGCCAATAACATCCGTCGACAAACACGATAGTTTTATGTTTTGGGAATACAAAATCTGGTTTTCCAATTAGATTGACGTTTCGCCGCCATCCAGAAATCTTGAGTGATCTAAAAATACTTATAAGCGCAAGTTCGGTGGACTTATTGCCTTTCGAGCGGACCGCGCTCATTACTTGCGAACGTTTTTTCGCGTTAAAAACATCGGTCATAATACCGCTTCCGATTATTTTGATAAAAACAATTTTTTAGAAGGCTTCCAATCTTTAGCTATGGCGTCCGCTTTTTCAAGCCAGCGGCGGATCCTTTTTTCTGGAGGAACTGATTCGCCCCAGTATTCTACAAAGAGAGCGTCATCCATTCGTGACGCGGCTTCTAGCATTTCACCCTCGATTAATTTCAAGGCTCGTTCGATGTAAAGACCGCCTGAGTCGTCATTATCTGGATTTGCCACACTTCCAGCGGAGAAAAGGTCTCGCGCCTGATGAGCGACAACTCCGTGATATGTCAACAGGTACAGAACAACATCATCGTATTTGTTTCTGGAACGTCCTGAAGCGACAATGCCTGGACAGAGTAATACGGCTTCGGCTCGAAGACGTTTTTTCTCATCAACGGAAAGGCTTGTGTAAAGGCGGGCTTGAATTGGCAAGGTGTGTTCAGCGTCGGGGGTATCTTCCAGCCACCATAATCTTTCTCCTTCGCCGAGACGCGAGCGCGCGTACGCGCGAATGTGTCCCATTTTTTCTTCCATTGGGAGATGGCGAAATTCGTCGTAAGTAATCCCCATTAAATCGAACAGAGAGCGACTGGCGAAGAGTTCAACTTCAAAGCGCGGCACATGCGAAGTGCGGACATGAATTACGCTTTGCTCGTAATCCCCCCAACGTACTTCGGGCTTTCCGCCCATTTTTCCGAAAACTAAATAAACCTTCTCGACCGATTCAATGCGATTGGTTTCCAACACGCTATTGGCGACGCTACGCCATGTGTCATTTAAAGTGAATTTGACTTCAACGCCAAATTGTCCTATCGCAATATCTGGAAAAGCCTGTGGATGAGGTTCTGTGCTGATTGAGATTGACGAATCGTCTTTGAACAACTCGCGTAAAACCTCGCGAACTCGATTCTCAAATTGATCAGCCTTTTGAAATGTTTTCCTGTTGGCTTCGGCTGTTAGTTTTTTGCAGGCAACATCTAGAGTCTGCTCAAATTCTTCTTGATTCATTGTTCGCTACTTAGCAAGGTGTCTAGTACGGCGTTTGCCATGTGCCATGCCAACACTGGAGGAACGGCATTTCCTACCTGTCGTTCTGTTTCCCGCAATTTTGAGTCGAAAATGAAATTATCTGGAAACGATTGAAAACGAGCGGCTTCGCGCATAGAAATTCTACGCGGGAGGGCGTAGTGAAATTGTATATTTCCGTGACATTCGGCTCGGATGGTATAGCCTGGTCGGTCTGCTTTGAGTTTGCGATTGCCTTGATCGGAGCTTTTGTTTGCAAAACTCCAGATATGATTGAATGACTCGTCTAGCCCGATGGCTTCGAGGTCCCCGATTGCTTCTTGTGAAGTAATATGTTCATCGCTTACAGGAATGGGGGGAATAAATTTATTGATGTCTGAACGCGTTCCCACAATAAAGACCCGTTCGCGTGTTTGAGGAACGCCATAGTCCGCCGCGTTGTAGAGTTGATAGGTGACATCGTAGCCAAGCGCGCGAAAGTCTGTCAAAATTTGCTGTAGGGATTTCTCGTTGTGTTTCATCAATAGCCCTTTGACATTCTCGGCTACAAAAATTTTCGGACGAACTCGCGACACGACTTCAACCATTGCGCGGTACAGCCCGCTTCTTTTTCCCTCGATCCCCAAGCCTTTTCCGTTGATTGAAATATCCTGGCAGGGAAATCCGCCTATCACAACGTCCGCTTCCAACGGTATTTCATCCATCATCTTCCAAATATCGCCCTCGACAATATGCTCGCCGATATTTTTCTTGTATGTGCGGCATGCGGCGCTATTTAGATCGTTTGCCCAAATGATTTCAAAAGGCGTTTGGGAATAATCTTTTCCAAGAAACTCGAATCCCCCGCTAAACCCTAAATCCATTCCCCCGCACCCAGAGAATAAAGATATAACGCTGATGGTTCGTTCTTCGATTAACATTTATTTAATGCTCCTAGAAAATTTCCATTGAGAGTTTCTATTATAGCAGTTTTGTAAATCCTCTTGACATCCTCCTCCCTCCGTCATACAATCCCGCCCAACATAATTAAAAACGCTGACGAGGACGAGTACGTTTCAAAGCGATTTTCAGAGAGCCGAGCAGAGGATGGTGCAAGCAAGGCAAAAGCGCAGAAGCCGAATGGACCTCCGAGTTGTGAAGTGAAAGATACTAGAGAATAGATAGTTAGAGACTAGTATCGAGTACCAGAGACGGGAACTGCACCCGTTACCCCGCAGAGTTTCTTAGCGAGATAGAAAGTAGACGAGTAGAGACTAGATAACTAGTCCACTATCGAACTAGCAAACTACAAGAGTGACGCTGGCTTTGACTTCCTGTGTGCATCACGCAGGAATTTTTTGTTAAAGCAGTAGGCGTTAACTTGGGTGGCACCACGAGACTCCCCTCTCGTCCCAATTGGACGGAGGGGCTTTTAATTTAATCGTGAAAGAATTAACCGCGAAGAGCGCAAAGCGCGCAAAGAAAACCAAAAGATTTTTCTTAGCGACCTTAGCGAGCCTAGCGGTTCAAGAAGAATTATAAAGAATTAACCGCGAAGAGCGCGAAGAACGCAAAGATTTAAAAGGTCTTCTTAGCAGGCTTAGCGGTTCAAAAAGGAGCGTTTATGCTACTCGAAGCAACTGCTGCCACAACCCAAACAATCATCCGCGAAATCAGCGCGGACCTTGAGACGCCCATCAGCGTGTACATGAAACTGCGGGGAGAGGGCGCGTCGTTTTTGCTCGAGTCCGTCGAAGGCGGGGAGCGGATCGCGCGTTACTCGTTCATCGGCGTTCAACCCAAGGCGCAATACATCATCCGCGATACGGACATCGAAATCAAAGATGAATACGGAGTACGCAATACGCAATATGAAGGCGATCCAACATTATTTCTCCAACAAGAAATGAATCGCTTCAACTTCAAGCCTCAAACAGGCGTGCCGCGATTCATCGGCGGGATGGTGGGCTATCTCGGGTACGAGTCCGTTCGGTTTTTTGAACCAACTCTCCAGTCGAGAATGAACCGCAACGCGATACGCAATACGCAATCCGCAGTACGCAGTATCCCCGATGGCATCTTCCTCCTCGCCGACACCATCATCGCGTTCGATCACGCGCGGCGGAGTCTGTCTCTCGTTGCGAACGTCCTCGATGGCGATGTCGAATCCGCAAATCGAAAACTGGATGAGATCGAGTCGCGCATCCATGCGCCGCTTCCTGCAACGCAACCGCGTGAAATAAAAAATTCAAAAACAACTTCGAACATGACGCAGGGACATTACGAAGACATGGTGCGCGACGCGCAGGAGCACATCCGCGCGGGCGATATTTTTCAAGTGGTGCTTTCGCAACGCTTCACGCGCGAAACGAACGTCGAGCCGTTCGATGTCTATCGCGCCGTGCGCCGCCTCAACCCGTCGCCGTACATGTTCTTTTTTGATTTCGGACTCGTGGACGATGAGCCGCTCTTCATTGTCGGATCGTCGCCTGAGATGTTTGTGCGTTTGGAGGGACGAACCGCTTCACTCCGACCGATCGCTGGGACGCGCCCTCGTGGAGCCGACTCTGCCGCCGACGCCGCGCTCGCGCAAGAGTTGCTCGCTGATCCGAAAGAACGCGCCGAACATGTGATGCTCGTGGACTTGGGTCGCAACGACTTGGGACGCGTCTGCGAATATGGTACAGTCAAAGTCTCCGATTTTTTCACCGTTGAAAAATATTCGCACGTCATGCACATCGTCTCGCACGTCGAAGGGAAGTTGAAGCCCGACCTCACCGCGTTCGACCTGGTGCGTGCCGCCTTCCCCGCTGGGACAGTCAGCGGCGCGCCGAAAGTCCGCGCGTTGGAGATCATCTCCGAACTCGAGCCCGACGCGCGCGGCGCGTACGCAGGCGCGGTCGGCTACTTCGGCTTCGACGGCAACATGGACACCTGCCTCGCCCTCCGCACGATGATCGCAAGAGGTAATTCGTTCAGCGTCCAGGCAGGCGCAGGCATCGTCGCGGACTCAAATCCCAACACGGAGTTTCAAGAGACGGTGAATAAAGCAAGCGCGATGTTGAAAGCGATTGAGATGGCAGAAGAAAATAAATGATGAAGGAGAAAGGATGAAGGCTTGCATTGAGCGAAGTCGAAATGATGAAGTCGCTGTTACGAGTTACGCGATACAAGATACGTCTCTCCTCAGCGTTGAGTCTCCAGTCTCTAGTCTCCAATTCTCCAATTCTCCAATTCTCTAATTCTCTAATCACCAATTACCAATCACCAATTACCAATTACTCCACCCGCCACGTAACTCGTACCTTGTAACCCATATCACACAACGAAAGGAACTTACCCATGCCCACCAAACCCCGCCTCCTCACAGGTGATCGCCCCACAGGACGCCTCCACCTCGGTCACTACGTCGGCTCGCTGGAGAATCGTGTGCGACTGCAACATCAATACGAATCCTTCTTCATCATCGCGGATTTGCACACGCTCACAACGAAACCCGAACCGCAATATATCAAAGAGATTCCAACTTTCATCAAAGAGACCGTGTTGGATTATCTCGCCGTCGGCATCGACCCCGATGTCAGCACAATATTTGTCCAATCGGCGATTCCTGAAACATATCAACTGAATCTGCTCTTCGAGATGCTCGTTACCGTGCCGCGCCTCGAACGGATGCCCACACTCAAAGACATGGCACGCGACGCCAACATCGACTCGATGCCGTTCGGTCTGCTCGGTTATCCCGTGTTGCAAGCCGTGGACATTTTGCTCCCTCGCGCGCAAGTTGTCCCCGTCGGGCGCGACAACCAATCGCACGTTGAACTTGCGCGTGAAATGGCGCGTCGCTTCAACAACCTCTACGGCGAAGTCTTCCCCGAACCCGACTCGATCATCGGCGATGTCCCACTCCTCGTCGGCACAGACGGACAGGGCAAGATGAGCAAGTCCCTCAGCAACGCGATCTATCTTTCCGACGATGCCGAGGCCGTCAAACAAAAAGTGATGAACATGTACACCGATCCGAAGCGTCTCCGCGCCACCGACCCAGGAACAGTCGAAGGCAATCCTGTGTTCATCTATCACGACGCGTTCAATCCCTCCAGAGCCGAAGTGGACGATCTCAAGGAGCGTTATCGCGCTGGCAAAGTCGGCGACGTGGAAGTCAAGCAGAAACTCGCCGTCGCCATCAACAACTTCCTCGAACCGATCCGTGAGAAGCGTGCCTACTTCCTCGCGCATCCCTTAATTCCCAGCGACGTGCTCGCGCATGGCATCAGCCGTATGCAAGCCGAAGCCAAAGCGACCATGCAACTCGTCCGCGAGAAGACAGGCTTGTCCTATTCCCTCGATCTCTTCGCCGATCAAGTGGATATTTTTGGAGAATACGACAACTAAAGGTCGAAAGTCACAAGTCAAAAGTCGTCCGACCTTTGACCTTTGACTTTCGACTTGGATAAGGAAATCAACCATGCTAGTTCTAATCGACAACTACGACTCCTTCACCTACAACCTCGTCCAATACTTCGGCGAACTCGGCGCGGACATTCGCGTCTTCCGCAACGATCAGGTGACGATGAACCAACTCATCGCGCTCAATCCGAGTCACCTCGTCATCTCGCCAGGACCAGGCGAACCGATCAAAGACGACGGCATCTCCTCCGACGCCATCAAATACTTCGACGGCAAGATTCCCGTGCTCGGGGTGTGTTTAGGGCATCAGTCGCTGGGAGCAGTTTTCGGCGGGGAAGTGAAGCGGGCGTCCCGTCTCATGCACGGAAAAACATCCAAAGTGACTCACAATGGACAGGGAATCTTCAAAGGCATCCCGTCGCCGTTTGAAGCGATGCGATATCACTCGCTCGTCGTCTACGATCCCGTGCCATCCGAACTCGAAGTGACCGCTATCACGCCCGAAGAAGAAATCATGGGACTCAAACATCGTGAGCATCAAACATACGGCGTGCAGTTTCATCCCGAATCGATTCTCACCGAACATGGCAAGCAATTGCTCAAAAATTTTCTCGATCTGAATCCCGCTCCTGCCGCAAAAGGAGAACCATCCATGCTCAAACCTTTTATTGCTAAAGCCATCAATCGGGCAGACCTCACTGATGTTGAAGCCGAAGAAGCGATGAACGTCATCATGACGGGACAAGCCACGCAAGCGCAGATCGGCGCGTATCTTGTCGCGCTCCGCATGAAGGGCGAGACGATACCTGAGATCACTGGCTCTGTGCGTGCGATGCGCGCCAATGCGGTGAAGGTCAAACTCAACACGAACGAATCAATTTACGACATCGTCGGCACAGGCGGCGACGGAGCGCACACGTTCAACATCTCAACAGCCGCCGCGTTTGTGTTGGCGGGTGCAGGGAAAAAAGTTGCCAAGCATGGCAACCGCGCCGCATCGTCGCAATGCGGAAGCGCCGACGTTCTCTCCGCCCTCGGCATCAGCCTCGAACTCACGCCCGAACAGATCGCGCAAGCCATCGAGCAGATCGGCGTCGGATTTATGTTCGCCGCAAAATTTCATCCCGCCATGAAGCACGCCGTCGGTCCGCGCAAAGAGATCGGTCAGCGCACCATCTTCAACATTCTCGGTCCGCTCACGAATCCCGCTGGCGCAAACATTCAACTCACGGGCGTCTTCGATCCAAAACTCACCGAGCCTCTCGCGCAAGTCCTCAACGGACTCGGTTCCAAAGCCGCCCTCGTCATTCACGGCGCGAATCATCTCGATGAACTCAACACAACGGGCATCAATAAAATCAGTCATTTGAAAAATGGCGAAGTGCAAACATACGACTTGAATCCAAACGATCTGGGTCTTGCATCGTCAACAGTTCAAGACCTGCGCGGCGGCACGCCCGACGAAGCGGCTGTGATGATGAAAGCGATTCTCTCCAATCAATTGCAGGGCGCGCGGCGCGATGCCATCCTCCTCAACGCCGCCGCCGCGCTCGCCGCCGAGTCGGGCGATTTCAAATCCGCATTGCATGAAGCAAACGAATCACTGCAAAGCGGCAACGCCCTCAACAAACTCAACGCCTTGATTGAATATTCAAAAAGTTTTGCGCAATGAGTATTCTCGAAAAAATCATCGAGCAAAAAAAGATGGAGATAGCGGCGCTCGACGCCTCAGCCTTACGCCGCGCCGTCGACTCTTCTCCTACGCCTCGAGATTTTCTCGCCGCACTAAAGCGCCGCCGCTTCTCTCCCCGCCCCAGCCTGATCGCCGAACTCAAGCGCGCCTCGCCCTCCAAGGGACTCCTCGCCCCCCACCTCGACCTCTTCCAAGTGGCAGACCTCTACACCCAAAACGGAGCCTCCGCCATCTCTGTGTTGACCGACGAAAAATTCTTCATGGGCAATCTTGAAACTCTCCGAGAACTCCGCACTCGAAACTTGAAACTTGAAACTTCGCACGTGACACCTCTCTTGAGAAAGGATTTCATCCTCCACGAAACCCAACTCTACGAATCCAGAGTCAACGGCGCAGACGCCATCCTTCTCATCGCCGCCGCCCTGCCCGATGATTCCCTCTTCGCTGATTTACATACTCTCGCTCTTGAATTGAAATTGACAGCATTGGTTGAAGTCCACGATGAAGCCGAGACCGAACGTGCCTTGAAGATTCCCAACATCCAACTCATCGGCATCAACAACCGCAACCTCGCCACCTTCGACGTGTCGCTCGAAACGACCGAAACCCTCCGCCCGATGATTCCCCCCGATATTGCTGTTGTTGCTGAATCTGGAATCTTCACCGCCGAAGATGTTGACCGCCTGGCAAATGCAAATGTGGATGCAATCCTCGTTGGCGAAGCGTTGATTACTTCGGAGGATATTGGCGCGAAAGTGAGAGAACTTTCAGGAATGGACACGTAGGTCATGCTTGCAGCGTGACAGATAAATTAATGGAATACGTCACGTTGAAAACGCGACCTACCAATCCCGAAGGGATGAAATGATTGTAATAATGCCGTACCGAATCGCAAATCCCGAAGGGATGACAGGATTATGTCACTCCTTCGGAGTTTCAAAATCGTTTATGCCTAATTCTAGAATCATGCTACCCCTTCGGGGTTGCAATAATTCGTAACGCGACATTTATGTCGCGTTTGCAAGGAAAAGCGACACCGCGAAGCGTGTCGCAGTACAAAACCTATGACCAAAATCAAAATCTGCGGAATCAAAACATTGACCGATGCCCTCGCCGCCATCCACGCGGGAGCGGATTATTTGGGATTCAACTTCTATTCCAAAAGCCCGCGCTTTGTTGAGAAACAAAGCTGCGCTCAAATCACTGCTGTTTTGAAAAAAGAACATTCGCACATTAAACTTGTTGGCGTGTTTGTCAATTCGTCGGTGGAGGAAGTGAAGGACATTCTCGCAACCTGCTCGCTTGATCTGGCGCAACTTCACGGCGATGAAACGGTTGAGATGTTGAATGAACTCAATGGCAAAGCATTCAAAGCATTTCGTGGAATCCCTGAAAACATAATTGGCTTTGTGAGAACTGAGTCGCCCGTATTCTTGCTGGATGCTTCCGTGAAGGGCATCTACGGCGGGAGCGGAGTCACTGCCGATTGGAACGGCGCGGCGGAGTTGGCGAAGACGTATCCGCTGTTGCTGGCGGGCGGACTCACGCCTGAGAATGTCGCGGAGGCGGTGAGCCGAGTCAAACCCTGGGGCGTGGATGTGGCTTCGGGGGTCGAATCAGCCGTCGGTGCGAAAGACGCGGGGAAGATGTCCGCATTTGTGAAAGCCGTCCGAGTCGCAGAATCCAAATAGAAAGTGGAAAGTGGACGAGTCGAATTTCTACTTTCCACTTTCCAAGAGAGAAATTATGACAACACTTTTATCCCCAAAATTTGGAAAGTACGGCGGACAATTCGTCCCCGAAACGTTGATGCCCGCGTTGATCGAGTTGGAAGAGGCGTTCGTGGCGGCGAAAGCGGACGCGGCGTTTCAATCGGAGTTCAACAAATTGATGGCGTCGTTTGTCGGCAGACCTACGCCGTTGACGTATGCAAAACGATTGTCGGAAAAATTGGGCGGCGCGCAAATCTATTTGAAGCGCGAAGATTTGGCGCACACGGGCGCGCATAAAATTAACAACGCGTTGGGACAGGCATTGTTGGTGAAGCGGATGGGGAAGGGACGCATCGTGGCTGAGACAGGCGCGGGGCAACATGGAGTCGCGTCGGCGACGGCGGCGGCGTTGTTGGGATTGGAATGTGTCGTATACATGGGTTCGGTGGACATTGCGCGGCAGGAGCCGAATGTGTTTCGCATGAAGTTGTTGGGCGCGGAAGTGCGACCCGTGAACTCTGGGACAAAAACGTTGAAGGACGCGATCAACGAAGCGATACGCGATTGGGTGACGAATGTGCGCGACACACATTACTTGCTTGGCTCGGCATTGGGACCGCATCCATACCCGACCATCGTGCGTGAGTTTCAATCGGTGATTGGAACGGAAGCGCGAGAACAGATCATGATGGAAGTGGGACGCTTGCCCGATACTGTCATCGCATGTGTCGGCGGCGGCTCGAACGCGATCGGCGTCTTCAGCGGATTCGTGGACGATGAACAGGTCGAGTTGATCGGCGTCGAAGCGGGCGGAAGCGGAATCGAAACAGGCAAGCACGCGGCGCGATTCGGCGACCCGTCGAAGGGGCGCGTGGGAGTCATTCACGGCACGCGCACGTATGTGTTGCAAGATGAAGATGGTCAGATCGCGGAGACTCATTCCGTCTCGGCAGGGTTGGATTATGCGGCGGTCGGACCTGAACACGCGCTGATGCGCGATACCGAACGCGCCTTTTACACATCCGCAACGGATGCGGAAGCGTTGAGCGCATTTCAGATGTTGTGCCATACGGAGGGAATCATCCCCGCGTTGGAGTCGTCTCATGCTGTGGCAGAGGTCATCAAGCGCGCGCCGAAGATGAGGAAGGATCAGGTGATTCTGGTGAATCTTTCGGGGAGAGGGGATAAGGACTTGAATACGGTGATAAAGGAGATTGGAGTTTGAAAAGTTGATAAAATTCCTGTTGATAACGTAAAAATAATCAACGGAGGAATACACCGAGATGCTTTTACAAACTCTGCAAGCAGTTGGATATTTGACGCTACTGGCTATTCTGCTTGTTCTTTGGGGACAGGTCATTCGTCGGCGTGAACCGCGCAATTTTTGGCTGTTCTTTGCATGGGCATGGACGATGAATCTGCTGGGCAACATTGCGTGGATCGTTCATGACCTTGTCACGGGTGCGGCGTTATCCACATTTTCTCTTGTGGATGTATTCTATATCGTTCGTTACGCGCTGGTTGGGCTTGCGCTCTGGTTGTATCCAGTCGCGTTAACTCAAAAGACTTGGAAATGGGTCGGCTCAGCCGCCCTGATCACAGCCGTGCTGGTGTGGGCTTTTTATTTCCGTTCAGCGATGGCAACCAACGGCGGAGATTGGATCGGCTTTTTAGGGTTAGCCCTTTACCCAATGTTCGATGCCGTTTTAATTGTCGTTGCCTGGCAACGAGCGCGCGCTTCGCGCGAGACCATTTGGCACGGAACCGCCTGGCTTTTGTTCTGCGCTGTAACCAGTTATGGCATTGCCAACACGCTCAACCTCACCGAGTATGTTTTTCCCCCGTTATCGGGCGGCATAGTACCGAATATATTTTGGATTCTGACCGATGTATTTTTATTGGTCATGGCGTTGAGCGCGAGTTCAAGAAAAAAAGAGATTAGAGATTAGAGGTTGGTTTCGATACGGCGGACGAACGCCGCCTGCCCCTCGATAAACTCAGGATACTGCTCGACCAACGAATTTGGATGAATAAAAAAATGAATCGCTAAGAGCGCAAAGGACGCGAAGAAAACCAAAAGATTTTCTTAGCGATCTTCGCGTGCTTCGCGGTAAAGAGGAAAAATGGACCGAATCGAAACTGCCTTCAAGCACAAACCGATCTTCATGCCCTACTTCCCGCTGGGTTACCCTGACTTGGACACATCCATTGACGTGATCGAGGCGCTCGCCAATAACGGCGCGGACTTGATCGAGGTGGGGCTGTCGTTCTCTGACCCGCTCGCCGATGGACCCGTGATTCAGCACGCCACACAAATTGCGTTGGAGATGGGAATCACGGTCAAGAAGTCGCTCGAAGCGGTGAAGGAGTTACGTCAACGCGGCGTGGATATTCCGCTGATCTTGATGGGTTACTACAATCCCATGCTGGCGTATGGACTGGAGAGATTCGTCCATGATGCGGTGGAGGCAGGCGCGGATGGATTCATCGTCCCAGATTTGCCGATGGAGGAGGCGGAGGAATTTATGTCCGTTGTAGGGGCGGACGGCAGTCCGCCCCTACCGTTGATTCCCATGCTTACGCCGACCTCATCATCCGAACGTATGGAAAAAATCGCGCGCAATGCAAAAGGATTTATTTATTTAGTTTCGGTGACTGGAATAACAGGAGAAAGAAAAACAGTCGCTGAAGGATTGTCGGATTTAATTGCAAATGTCCGCCAACATACGGATATTCCTGTGTGTGTGGGATTTGGGATCAGCACGCCTGAGCAAGCGCGTGAAGTTGGTCGAATGGCGGATGGAGTCATTGTAGGAACGGCTTGTGTGAGGACAATTGGAGGAAGTGAAAGTCCCGTTGATGCGGCGAGGGAGTTGGCGAGGATGTTTCGGGAGGCTTTGCGTGAATCGGCGGGATGAAGCCCTGCCTCAGTGCGTGGAAGTCGGCTAAAAGCCGACTCGCTCGTCAGCCCGCAGGGCTTCCATGTGCTGAGCAAGCGGCTTTAGCCCTGCGGTGTTGAGGCGGCGAAACAATTTATTGCTGAGTTCCGAAGCGCATTGACCCGATAAGATAATCTTAATTTGGAATACCCCCTTCTGAAATTTTAAGGACGAACTGCAAAAAGTACATTCACGATCAGCCATTGACCATCCTGCCTGGCAAGGTGAATGTATTCCATATATTCTCCCGACGCCACTTTGACCGTTGCGATTTCCTCATAGCAATCCAAAATGGTAATTGTCCAGGTTTGTTTCTCGGCGGGCGTGTCACTTCCACCGCCTTTTGACGTGTCATCCACCATGATCTCTTTGGTGAGATGGAGCAGATATTGCTTTCCTGCCTCGTCCAAATCGATGGCGCGTTTTGCCAGCCCTTCATGCAAACAACGCCTCATTCGTTCGGCATTGGCTGAATACCAGCCAACGTAATAATCCTCCACCGCTTCGTGGATGGCTTTGATGTCCGTATCTCTTGATTGAGTGTTCATGTTTTGATCCTTTCAAAGACCTCGGCTTTATTATGACAGTCTGGCAGGTATTCTCCCTGCCAGACTGTGTTGGTATTCCACCCTGTATTACGATCAAGCCATCGTGCTTTTGCGAGGAGTCAGAAAACCCAACACCGCTGCAACGACGAACAATACCAATACGTCTCCGTATAGGTGACCCATGTTGTGCGGGCTGTCAAATGATTGCACTGCCATGATTCCGCCGTGCACCGCGCTTGACCAAACCGTGAACCAGATGAGGCTAAGATTTTTGAGCGGGTCGCGCGCGGCAAGAATCAGAAACACGCCCAGTGTGGCATATACGCCCAGGATCATTTCAAAGTAATATGAGCGTCCTTCCGTATGCCATGACCAGCCAGAAGCCCAAACCTTTGATAGAAACCAAATGCCAAAGATGAAAGCGAGTCCAAAGACCCATAGCGCAATTCGCAAATATTTGACGCGATCCGATTCGTTCATGGTGTTCTCCTTTTGAATAAAACGGTTGGATGACTGTCCGTAGCATAGCCCTCAACCTGTCCCATCGCAAAGAGACGCGTGTCCCGATTTTGTCCCGACCTTATTTATCCGTCATCAATCCCAATTTGCGCGCCAGCACGATCAACTCGCCTCGACTGTTGATCTGCAATTTCTCGTAAATACTCGAGACGTAATTACGGATGGTCTTTTCGCTCAAAACGAGTTTTTGTGAAATCTCCAAATTGGATTTGCCTTCGGCTAACAGCCGCATCACCTCACGCTCGCGGCTGGTGAGCTGGGACCAGACCTTTTCCTCCACTGAAGCCTCGCGCCTCGCTGTGGAGGATTCCCTGCCCACCTCAAGGAAGCGATAGAACTCATCCCAAAAATTTGACCATGCTGGCTCGTTCTTCATCAAGACGTGATTCTTGCTGTCCAAAATGACGAACTGTGAGCCTGGGATGTGAGCCGCAGTCTTCCGTCCCTCTTCAAACGCAACGGCTGTATCGTGTTTTGCCTGAATGACCATGGTTGGCGCCTTGATCGTTTTCGCCAGGTCGCACACATCCACCTGATTGAACATTCGCTGAACTTCCATGGCGTTGGCAGGGGATGTGGAGATGAATTGCAAATGGTTGAACCAGTCCAATTGTTCGGGGGTCCCCTCTGGAATTAAAGTCATTGTAAATACATGCCGATAGGCTGGGTTTTCATTTCCCCAACTCAACTTGAGAAGTTTGAGCCACACCTCCACCTCTTCCACCGCTTCGGGCGTGGGATTCCTTGCCAAGCCTCCTTGAAGATAACCGCCGTACAGGATCAGCCTTCGAACTCGTTCGGGATGCCTTGCCGTGTACGCCATGGATACACATCCGCCCTGCGACATGGCAAACAGATCGAACTGTTCCAACCCAGCCGCATCCACTACCGCTTCCAAATCGCTAACCAATGCCTCGAAGGAAAAATTGGTCACATTCCAATCCGAGAGACCACAGCCGCGCGGGTCATATCGGTAAAACGTATGAAACCGCGACCAGCCCTCCATCCACGCTCCCCAAACGGGACTGTTCCAGTCATACTCCAGATGACTCATCCAATTGCCGACCTTCACCAATGGCGGACCCTGCCCAACTTTGGCATAAGCAAGGCGGATCCCATCGAAGGCTGTGCAGAAACGGATTTCCTGTTTCATATGAGCTTCAGATTCTTTTTACAGGAATTAGGAAATTTTACTCCAATTATGCGCCTGTCCGATCTGCAATCCAATGGTCTGCGCCGACTTTCATTCAATGTCATCAAACTTGCTCAGGTATTCTTCATCTGATTTATCTTTTTCCCCCAAATGCTCAACTTCATATTCACGAAGCAATTTTTTCAATTCGGTCAAGGCTTCGTCGCGGCTGTTGGCGACCCTGCTATACTTGCGAAGCGCCTCAAAGACTTCGTAATGAATACCGCTGTATCCCGCGCCCGTGCCGCCAGAATGGACTCGATCCCACGCGTCGGAATACAATTGCAACAATTGGTCGTATTCATCCAATGATGTTATGGAGTTCTTTTTCTTCGATGAGTTCTGCGACATGTTCACCCTCCAGTTTTTCGAGACCCTTCATTAATTTGATCTTGAGGCGTTTGATTTCATCCTGCAATTGTTCGAATGTAGCAGGTCGAATATCAGGGTCAAAGTGGATTTCGGGGTAATTGCGCTGAAAAATATTCTTCACCAGCAAGACCTGATAGATCGTCCGCCCGCTATCCATCTTGCCGATGTCTTTCAAGACGCCTGTGTAGATTAACTTGTCGTCAATGTATAAGCCAACATAGTCGCCAGGTTTCATATCAAACTCCTTCGCGTTGAGTGGATTCTATCATAGACCAAAAGTTACCTCGGTGGTCGAGTAGTCCCGCTCGCGCTGAGCGGAGTGGCGCGTGATGTTCGCGCCACGAAGTCGAAGCGTAGCGGGACGTACCGAGACCACCATGCCGTAAAACAATTCTTGTTACAAGATTTCTTCTTGAAATTTGGTGGTTTCGATACGCTCCTCACTCCGTTCATCGCTACTCAACCACCGATGACTGGTTGAACGCCTTGATCGCCAGCCCAGCGACCACACTGCTGAACGCGTTCGACTCTTTCACTTTCTCCGCGCCAAAGAGTCTCCCCAGCATCCCCGTGAACAATGGGATATTCGACGAGCCGCCCGTTTTCACGATCGCGTCAATTTGACCGATCTCAAGTCCCGATTTGGCAACTGTATCGAGCAGAACTTTTTCCACATCCACCAGATAATGCTGAATATCGGATTCGAATTGCGAGCGGGTGTACAGTTCCCACAGCGCGATGTCTTTATCTTCGAGGGTGATGACCGTCGCGCCTTCATTAGATAGGGCGATCTTCCCTGCTTCGACTCGGTTGTAGAAAGTGAACGCCAGATCGTTGTAGATCAAATGCTCCAACGCCCTCAAGCGGACGGGCGCAACCTTTGCTTGAATGGCTTTATCTAAAATATTTTTGTTGATGGGCGTGCCCATTTCGGGGAGCGCCATCCAATCGGGGACAGCCTCGATCATCTGCATGATCTCGGGGTGATGTTTGACTTTGCCGAAACCAAAATGCGACAACATGCGCTTCTCGATGATCGCGCGGTCGAAGTCGGAGCCTGCGATGTCCACTCCGCCGCTGGCATAGACCTTACGACTCTTCGCATCGCCGAGTCGCATTACGGCGATGTCGAGCGTGCCGCCGCCGAAGTCGAAGATGACGACGTTCTGCGGCTTCGTAATGGATTGTTCGTAATCCAACGCGGCGGCGATCGGCTCCAGTTCAAAGTCCACTTCTTTGAAGCCTGCCTCATGCGCCGCCGCGCGCAACGTCTCTTGCGCTTTGGAGTCGAGTTCAGCCGACTCGGAAAATTTGACGGGGCGTCCCAACGTCACCGCCTCAATCGTTTCGCCCAACACATCTTCGGCGCGGTGCTTCAACAGACTCAAATACGTCTGCGCCAGATCACCCACGCTGTAATAACGTTCAAAGATTTGCGTGCCTTTGTAATTGTCCTTGCGCAACGCGGTCTTGAGATATTGCAACAAACGCCCAGGCTTCAACTCGTCCACGTACACAAAAATATCGCGCATGTAAAACAGATCCGCGCCGCGATATTCGATCTCGCCCGCCCATTGCTTCACATACCGCCGCTGACGATTGACGTTATCGCGGTAATACGTCTCCACCGCCTCCTGCCCGAGATACGCGCGATACTCTTTCGTGATGTACAACACGGTCTTGATGACTTCAGGCAAAACATTTTTCGGGTCAACAGGCAACACGCGGACTCGTTGCCCATCGTAGACTGCGACTCCCGAATTGGATGTGCCGAAGTCAATTCCGACTTTGAGACTCATGACGACACGCTCCGCGTCTTTCCCCCGTCAGCTTGGATCAGCCCGATGGAGAGGATCCAAGCCTCGGCTGAGATCGAACCGCTTCCCGTCATGGAATCCGCTTCGAGGAGTTGGAGACGCCCCGTCGCATCCAGCACGATGATCGAATCCGAATCCTTGACCGATGCCGCGCCCACAAAACGGACTCCCTGCTCAAGCCGCGAGGGGGGAATCAACGCTTGTCCTTTTGCGGCGGACGATTTGGATGTCTCGATGCTTTTGCTTTCGCGGTGAATCACTTTGCCCGTTTGCGTGACGAAGAGCAGTGAGTCGTCGGCGCGCGTGATGAACGACGCGATGACATAATCGGTGGCGGCGAGGCGGACGCGCTCCTCGGTGGCGTACGAGAGGTCGTCCACGTCGAAAGCGATGACCTTGCCTTCGTATGTGACGAAGACCGCGCGATCATTTTTGTGCGAGAGCGTGAGATCAAATGGCTGGTCGGATTTTTGTATCGCGCCTTTGCCGATGTAATGATTGCCGAGAATGGACTGCGCCATGGAGGTCATCGTTTTCTTGGCGCAACCGCGGCGGCTGATTTGGAGGAAGAAATCGGAGAGGGGCAGGCGCGAGAACGGCGTGATGCAAGCGAGCAGTTCGCCCGCGCGCGGCTCATCGGGCAACGCGGCTTGACTCCACTCCCACGCGCCGCCGACTTTGATGAGCGGAATGTCGCTCACTTTATATGTGCTGACCCGACCCGATGTGTACAGCAACAACGCTTCTTCATTCGATGGGACGGCGAGGATGCGCGGCGGCTCATGGTCGTTGGACATGTCGCTCGTGATGCGACCGAGTTCTTTTACATCCGAGTTTAATTCGAGGCGGAGGATCCGTCCCTGCGCGTTGTAGATCAACAAATTTTGCGTTGCCGCTTCGACAGGTTGCGCGGGGAGTTCGACCAGCGCGCCTTCGTCCACGCCGAACCGCCGCTTGATGAGGTCGAGTTGATATTCGAGATGGGCGATGCGCTTCTGATACTCCTCCACGCGCGTGCCGTTCTGTAAGGCGATATTCTCCGCCAGCAGTTCTTCGTCCCGTTCGCTCAACTCGCGCAAACGCCTGGCGATCAGCCGCACAATCGTCACCGCGGACTCGGGTCGCGCCTCGGCTTCTTTCATCCATTCTTCGATTTTGTTTGATAACGACATGGTGGGATTCCTCGAACCAAAAATTATACTGTAGACTTCTTGCACAAGTAATTGTAGGGCGGGTTTTTAACCCGCCAATTGCTGTACATCAGAAGAACGTCAGGCTACAAGCCTGACCTACGATTGACTGACCTTCACGGAAAAACCGTGATAAAAAGATTCAATCCGTGGTTTCCGTGAAATCCGTGTACAAGAAACGACTCTTGACGCAATTACTTCATTAGCATAGAATACTGCCCAACATGCTTAAGTCAGCCCGCTGGTTTGCGTACTTTTATTTTTACGGTTTCCGAGACTCGGTTGCCGTTGGTGGCGCTTAAGTAGACAGAAAGTAACTCTGTTCACGCAAAGAGCGAGACCACACGGTCTCGCTCTTTTATTTTATTCGCAGCGCGAGATACGATCTCGCGTTGCACAAGGAGCCATGTATGCCCACACGCGGAATCCGAGGCGCGATCACTGTCGCCGCAGACGAACCAGACCTCATCCTCGAAGCGACGCGGGAATTGCTCACTGCGATTCTCGCGTCTAACGAAGGGATGATCCCCGAAGACATCGCCAGCGCGCTCTTTACCGTCACCGACGATCTCGTCTCCACGTTCCCCGCAGAGGGGGCGCGGCAGATCGGCTGGGGACTCGTCCCGATGATGTGCGCGCGCGAAATCCCCGTGCCAAACAGCCTGCCGCGAGTGATTCGGGTTTTAATCCAATGGAATACCGATGTGCCTCAAAATGAAATCACCCACGTCTATCTGCGTGACGCGGTGAAACTGAGACCCGATCTGGTTGCGGCTCAATGAACAAGTCAAATGTCGAAAGTCACAAGTCGCTTGACCTTTGACCTAAGACTTTCGACCAGAAATTCATCCTTCATAATTCATCATTCACCCTTTAGGAGAAACCACCATGATCATCGTAATGAAACCGCACTACACCCCGCAACAACTCGAAGGAGTTGTGAACGTCATCAAACAACACGGGCTGACGCCGCACATCACCTACGGAGTCGAAACCGCCATCGTCGCCGCGGTGGGCGAGTTCCACATCCCGTCGCTCGACCCGTTTGAAATTCTCGATGGAGTTGAATCAGTGAAACGAATCTCGCAACCGTTCAAACTTGGCTCGCGGCAAGTGCATCCTGAAAATTCTGTGTTCCCGATCGACGGCTTCAGCGTCGGCGGAGACGACATTGTGATCATCGCAGGTCCGTGCGCGGTGGAGTCGAAGAGTCAAATTTTGGAGACAGCCCACGCGGTGAGAGAAGCGGGCGCGAACGCGTTGCGCGGCGGAGTCTTCAAACCGCGCACGTCGCCGTATGCGTTTCAAGGACTCGGCGAAGAGGGACTCGAATATCTTGCCGAGGCGCGCGAGCAAACGGGCATGCCTATCGTCGTCGAGATCATGTCGCAGGTGCAACTCGATCTCATGCTGAACTATGTGGATGTCTTTCAAGTGGGCGCTCGCAACATGCAAAATTTCAATCTGTTGCGTATGCTCGGCGAAACGCGCAAAAGTGTTTTGCTCAAACGCGGTCTCAGCGCCACCATCGAAGAACTGCTCATGTCTGCCGAATACATTCTCGCGGGCGGCAACAAGCAGGTCATCCTGTGCGAGCGCGGCATCCGCACGTTCGAAACGTCCACGCGCAACACGACCGACATCAACGCGATCCCTGTGTTGAAAAATCTAACGCATCTGCCCGTCATCCTCGATCCGTCGCACGCCACAGGTCATTACGATTACGTCGCGCCCATCGCGCGCGCGGGCATTGCGGCGGGCGCCGACGGCATCATCGTCGAAGTCCATCCCGATCCCGCGAAAGCCGTCTCCGATGGCAAGCAATCGCTCAAGCCCGAAAAATTCGCCGAGATGGTCAAACAAGTGAAAGCCATCGCCGAAGTGATGGGACGCCGCATCGCGCCCATCGAAAAGCCTGCGACTGTGGGCTGGTGATCCATGGAGGATGGCTTTTCGCTCGAAGATTCTGCGATTGGGATTCTTGGATTGGGACTCATGGGCGGCTCGCTGGCGATGAGTCTCAAAGGGAAATGCGCCCGCCTGATCGGATTCGACACGCATCTTCCCACGGTTGAGCTTGCGCTCGCCGTAGGGATCGTTGACCACGCTTCGAGCGACTTGTCCTCCATGTCGCAACTGGATGTCTTGATCCTGGCAACGCCTGTGAATGTGATGGTAGACATCCTTCCAAAACTGCCATCCTTCATTACACAATCCTGCATCGTGATGGATGTGGGTTCGACAAAAAAATTGATCGTCGAATCCATGGATCAACTGCCCGAAAACTTTGAGATCATCGGCGCGCACCCGATCTGCGGCAAGGAAAAACTCGGCTTGGAAAACGCCGACGCCCATCTATACCGAAACGCGCCGTTCGTCATCACGCCATCGGAGCGGACCACGCCAAAATCGAGATCTGCGGCTCGACAAATAATTTCAACCGTTGGCGCGAATTGTATTGAAATGTCTGCCGAAGCGCACGACCGCATTCTGGCGTTTACAAGCCATTTGCCCTTCCTGCTCTCTTCGGCTCTGGTTAACACACTGCCCGAAGAATTCGCCGCATTGATCGGACCAGGCTTCCGCTCCAACTCGCGCCTTGCAGACACGCCATCGCGCATGATGATCGGCATACTGCAATCGAATCGTGAAAATGTTTTGAGCGCGATCCAGTCGTTTCGCGCATCGCTAACGGAACTCGAAGAAAATTTGCAGAACGAAAACTACTTTCAGATGGAAGAATTGTTGAATAAGTCGCGGTTTGCTTATCAAGAGATAACCCACAAATCTCCACTCTCCACTCTCTAATCCTCCAATCTCTATTCTCTAATCCTCTACTCTCTACTCCTCAATGCGCATCACTCCCATCTCCCATCCCCTCAACGCCAGCGTCCGCGTCCCTGGCTCCAAGTCGCTGACGAATCGCGCCTTGCTCATCGCGGCTCTTGCAAACGGCAGAACAAAATTAACCAACGCGTTATTCTCGGACGATTCAAACTATTTTGCGAAAGCATTACAAGAATTGGGCTTTGACGTTCAACTCGACGAAACAAACTCCGAAATGACCGTGCAAGGTCTCGGCGGAAAAATCCCCGCGCCCAACGCCGAACTCTTCATCGGCAATGCGGGCACCGCCGCAAGATTCCTCTCCGCGTTTCTGACGCTCGGTCACGGCGAGTATGTTTTAAATGGAGAGCCGCGCATGCGCGAACGCCCGATTCATGATTTGGTTCATGCTTTGACTCAATTAGGAGCAAACATTACCACTGCGGACGATAAACCCTGGGCTATGAACTTTCGTCCATCTTCCGTGGATAGTAGTCAGGTATTCCTTCCCGTCAAAATCACCGCAGACGGTCTGCGCGGCGGCAAAACCAAAATCGCGGGCGACATCTCCTCCCAATTCCTCTCCGCCCTCCTCATGGTCGCCCCATACGCCGAATCTCCCATCGAAATCGAACTCACCACCGAACTGAATTCAAAGCCCTACGTGGATATGACCATAGCCATCATGCAAGACTTCGGAGTTGAAGTTCAACGAAACGATTACCGATCCTTCACTGTACCAATTACTAAATACCAATCTCCAATCTCCAGTCTCCAGTCTCCAATCTCCAACACCCAATTCTCCAATTCTCCAATTCTCTCTTCCTATCCTATTGAATCCGACGCCTCCGCCGCCTCCTACTTCTTCGCCGCGCCAGCCATCTGCGGAGGAACCGTCAAAGTGGAGAACATCTCGCGCAACTCCGTGCAAGGCGACATCAAATTTCTCGATGTTCTCGCGCAGATGGGATGCACTGTGACCGAAACTGATCACTGCTTACTGGTCACTGGTCACTCCGAACTTCGCGGCATTGACATTGACCTCCGCGACCTCCCCGACACCGCCCAAACCCTCGCGGCGATCGCGCCTTTTGCGACTTCGCCAACTCGAATCCGCGGCATCGCCTCCGCCCGCCACAAAGAAACGGATCGCGTCCACGCCACCTGCGCCGAACTCGCCCGCCTCGGCGTCCAAGTGGACGAACACGAAGACGGCATGACGATCTACCCGTGCCAAACTTTCCAGCCTGCCACCATCCAAACCTACAACGACCACCGCATGGCAATGGCATTCTCCCTCATCGGCTTGGTTTTCGATGGTGTCACGATTGAAAACCCAAATTGTGTTTCCAAAACCTTTCCAAACTTTTTTGAGGTTCTCAAACAATTATCGTAGACAGGTAAACAAGTACACAGGTAGACACGTAAACAAGTAACTTGTATCCCGTAACTCGTACCCATGATTTCACCCCTCATCCCTCATCCTTCATCCTTCCATCTTGGTTTGATCGGCTACCCGTTAAGCCATTCGTTATCGCCAACTATTCATGCCGCCGCATTAAAGGCTTGCAACTTACAGGGCGACTACTCTCTCTTCCCAATTGCACCCGACGACAAACAAGGATTGAAAGACCTCCTCGCCCGCCTCCGCACAGGCGAACTACACGGACTCAACGTCACCATCCCACACAAACAAAACGTGATCGAGTTTCTCGATGAGCTGACTCCCACAGCCAAAGCCATCGGCGCGGTCAACACCATTTACCTGAAAGAATCCAAACTCATCGGCGATAACACCGATGCGGCTGGATTTTTGACGGATTTGAGAAAATTCCTCGCAGAATCCCCCTCTCCCTTTGGGAGAGGGGCAGGGGTGAGGGAAAAATCGGCAATCGTCTTAGGCGCAGGCGGCTCAGCGCGAGCGGTTGTTTACGCGTTACTGAATGACGGTTGGAACGTAACCATCTCCGCCCGCCGCATCGAACAAGCGCAAGAACTTGCGATCTCATTCCCCAATTACCAATTACCAATTACTAATTACGCCAATCTCCAGTCTCTAGTCTCTAATCTCTCTCTTCTCGTAAACACCACTCCATTGGGCATGACTCCAAACATTGACGAATCCCCCCTCCCCGAAAATCTGTCATTGCCTTCCAACGCTTTCATTTATGATCTAGTGTATAACCCAAGAGAAACAAAATTGGTTAGAGAAGCCCGCCAACAAGGACTTCGCGCCGCCACAGGACTTGGTATGCTCATCGAACAAGCCGCGCTGTCTTTTGAACTATGGACAGGTTGCATACCTTCCAGAGAAATACTCCATCAATCAGTCGAATCATAATTCTTTCCTCTTTCGTCTTTCCTCACTTCACTGATTACTGTTCACTGATAACTAATCACTGCTCACTGACTTTCCACTTTCCACTCGGAGCCCCTCATGCCCCTACGCTTCCTCACCGCAGGCGAATCACACGGACCCTCGCTCACCGCTATCCTCGACGGTATGCCTGCTGGACTTCCTCTCGCGCCTGACATCATCAACAAAGAATTGACTCGCCGCCAACAAGGGTACGGCTCAGGCGGGCGGATGAAAATTGAAAAAGACACTGTGCAGATCCTCGGCGGCGTGATGGCGGGAGAAACCACAGGCGCGCCGATTGCCATGCTCGTCGAAAATGCCGATCACATTAAATGGAAGGGTAAAGCCGTCGAGCCGATGACGAGTCCGCGCCCTGGGCATGCGGATCTAACAGGCGCGGTCAAATATGGCTACAAAGATTTACGTCCCGCGCTCGAACGCGCCTCCGCGAGAGAGACGACCATGCGCGTCGCGGTCGGCGCGGTATGCAAACATTTTCTTGCGCAGTTTGGTATCGTCGTCGGCGGATACGTTTCATCCATCGGCGAAACTCAAGCAGACTTCGGCGACATGCCTTATGAAGAACGCTTCCAGCTTGCGGAAGAGTCCGATGTGCGTTGCCCAGACCCCACGTCCGCGCAGAGGATGCGGGATGAAATCGAAAAAGCGATACACGGAAAAAACACGCTGGGAGGAATCCTTGAGATCGTCGCGTTGAATCTTCCTGTTGGTCTGGGAAGTTTCGTTCAATGGGACAAACGCCTCGAAGCGAAACTTGCCATGGCGATCATGTCTGTGCAAGCCATCAAAGGTGTCGAAGTCGGCGACGCGTTCGAAAACGCCAAACGACTTGGCACACAAGCCCACGACGCGATCAACCTTCAACCTTCGACCTTTGACCTTCGACGTTTGACCAACAGGGCAGGCGGCACCGAAGGCGGAATCTCCAACGGACAGCCGATCATCATCCGCGCCGCGATGAAACCGATTGCCACGACTCTCATACCGCAACATACCGTTGACCTCGCTCTCGGCGAAAATGCTCCCACTAAATATGAACGCTCCGATTTTTGCCCCGTGCCTCGCGCTGTTCCGATCTTGGAAGCGATGGTCGCGTTCGTGCTGGCGGATGCGCTCCTCGAAAAACTCGGCGGCGACTCGATGAACGAGATCAAACCGCGTTTTGAATCGTTGCGCAAAGCAACACTTGACGATTTGCAAATGGATAATACTCCGCACGTGTTTTGGGAGTGAGGGTGTAAACATGGAAACAGGTAAACAGGTATACACGTAGACATGTTAGCCCTCATGGATGTAAATGCTTTCTGTGTTGCATTTGCGATTCTCGTCTTAGTTCTCATTGGGATATGGCTGAAATGGAAAGATCCTTTTCGAGTCCTCTTCTCTTTTGTGTTTGGCGTCTATATCATTAATGTCGTCAGTGTTGTTGTATTTCCGTTTCCAATCGGATACGCCGTATCCGACTTCAAGCCGAACATCAATCTTATTCCGTTTGATTTTGGTTATTGCGACCCGCGCGGACTGGAACTTTGTATTCGGGAAATCTATCAGAACATCCTGCTTACCATTCCGTTCGGCTTTGGCGTCAACTTTATCGCCCGCATCAAGCCAAAGAACATTTTTTGGCTGGCGCTGGTTGTCGGCTTTACGTTTGAGTTTGTCCAACTCGTTATCTCTCTCTTATTGCGTAGTCCCTTCCGCGCCGTAGACATCAACGACCTCATCCTCAACGCCATTGGAGTTTTACTTGGCTATGGCATCTTCCGCATTTTTGGAGCGATTTATCTCTACGTCATTCAAAAAATTCAGAGCCAACCTCGCCACATCTTTGCCTATGTCCATGATATAGTCTGCCAGCATAACCACTGATAACTGCTCACTGTTCACTCGCAACTCCCTACTTTCTATTTACCATGACCCACATCTTCCTCTACGGACCACCCGCCACAGGCAAAACCACGATCGGAGAAATCCTTTCGCGGAATCTCAAACTTCCATTCATTGACCTCGACCGCGTCATCGAATCGAAGGCGGGCATGTCCATTCCGCAGATCATGGAGGGGCAGGGCGAGTCGGCGTTTCGTGATTTGGAATCGTCGGCGTTGAGGGAGATCACCCTCACCCCTAACCCCTCTCCCACTGGGAGAGGGGAATCGGTGGTTGCCCTCGGCGGCGGCGCGTTGTTGCGCGATGAAAATCGTCAACACGTGGAGAGCAGTGGCAAGATTGTTTTGCTCACGGCAGAGTTGGATACGCTTCTCGCAAGACTCAACGAAGATTCAAACAAACGTCCATTGCTTGTGGGTGATTTGAAATCGAAACTCAAGTCGTTGCTTGAAAATCGCCGCGAGCATTATGATTCGTTCACGTTGAAACTCGATGTTGACGATCAATCCGCTGAGCAGATCGCGCACCGCGCGCAAATTATGTTGGGTCGCCATCATCTCTCTGCGATGGGTGAGTATGATGTTCGGGTTGGACAAATTGGAAATTTGCGCAGTATTGCGTACGGAAGCCTCATCGTCACCGACGAAAATGTTGCCAAACATCATCTCGATAAAATCAACATCGAAAGATCAATCATCATCCCTGCGGGCGAGGAACATAAAAATCTTGAAACCGTCTCCCGTTTATGGAAAGCCTTTCTCGAATACGGACTCGACCGCAAAAGTACGGTCGTTGCCCTCGGCGGCGGCGTGATCGGCGACCTCGCTGGCTTTGCCGCGTCCACGTACATGCGCGGCATTGATTGGATCGCCGTGCCGACGACTCTGCTCGCCATGGTGGATGCTTCAATTGGAGGCAAAACTGGATTCGACTTGCCCGAGGGAAAAAACCTAATCGGTTCTTTTCACCCTCCCAAACTGGTTCTGGCTGACCCCAGCCTTTTGCTCACCCTCAGCGACCGCGACCTGCGCTCTGGCATGGCGGAGGTTGTCAAGCACGGGATCATTGCCGACCCCGAGTTGTTTGCATTGTGTTCAAATGGAATGGATTGGGTAAAGAATAATCTCGAAGAGATCGTCAAACGCGCGATGGCGGTGAAGATAAATATTATCGAAGAGGATCCGTACGAAAAAGGAATCCGCGCGGCGCTGAATCTCGGTCACACAGTGGGACATGCGGTGGAACTCGTCAGCGGATTCAAGTTGAGTCACGGCGAGTCCGTTGCGATTGGGATGGTCGCTGAGGCGGCGTACGCTGTCAGGGTTGGCGTGGCAGGTCGAGGGTCGGATGAAGCGATTGAGTCCACGTTGTCAAATTTGGGGTTGCCGACTCGCATCCCCGACGAGATGCCGCGCGAGGAGATCATCCGCGCGATGAGGGTAGATAAGAAGAAGAGCGCGAAGTCCATCCGCTTTGCGTTGCCTGTTGAGATCGGCAGGGTGGAGTTGGTGGATGTAACGAATGTGGATGAAGTTTTGTAACGCGACATTTATGTCGCCTTTGCAATGCGCGACATGAATGTCGCGTTACGGAGTCAACATGAAAATCTTAATCTTGCATGGACCAAACTTGAATTTGCTGGGAACACGCGAGCCTGACGTGTACGGCTCGATGACTCTTGATGACATCAACGCGAAGTTGATCGAGTTGGGAAAAGAGTTGGGCGCGGAAGTGAAATGTTTGCAATCGAATCACGAAGGCGAGTTGATCGACGCATTACACGACGCGCGGACGTGGGCAAGCGGCGTGGTGTTTAATCCTGGCGGGTACACACACACATCGGTCGCGTTGCGCGATGCGATCAGCGCGATTCAGATCCCCGTCATCGAAGCGCATCTCTCGAATGTGTACGCGCGTGAAGAGTTTCGTCACACATCGTTGATCTCGGCTGTCTGCAAAGGGAAAATTACAGGGCTGGGATGGAAATCGTACGCGCTCGCGTTGCGCGCGTTGGTGGAGAAATAAAGACAAGCCTCAAAATGCGCCGCCGTATGTCTGTTCGCTCGCAGTGCAACTGCGAGCGGGATGCGCGATTTGCCAAGCAAATCGAATTGCATCCCCAATAGGAACTTTATATTTTTACGAACCCTTGGCAGACTTCGCGGGTCAAAAAATGGGACGAACAAAAAACGGGACAGCCGATTCGGCCGTCCCGTCGAGGGTGAAGCGGGTTGAATTATGAATCCGACGGCGGTTTGAAGATCAGGAAGACCGCGTTGATGAGAATGCCCAACACAGCCGCAGTCGCAATGGCGGGCAATCCGCTGGGGAAAATGCCGGGGATGGTGATCGGAAGGAATCCGCCGGGGTATCCGATATTCCCGCCGATGCCCACGATCATGATGACCGCGCCGATGGCGAGGTTGCGCGGGCTGAACAGGCTGACCTTATTCTCTTGAATGAGCGCGATGCCTTGCATACCGATCACGCCGAAGAGATAGATCGCCAACCCGCCGCTCACCGCCAGCGGAACGGATGCCACAAGCGCCTGCAATTTTCCGACAAAGCCGAGCAGGATGGCAATGACGCCAGCCGCGATCAACGCGGGCCCGGAGTAGTTGCGGGTAATCGCCATGAGCGAGTTGTTCTCGCCGTAGTTGGTGCCGGCGGTGGCGCCCATCAGACCGTTCAAGAAATCGCCGACGCCGTCGAAGACCAGGTTGTAACCGATGTAATTGTCGAGTTTAATCTTTTCGCGGCCCGATTCTTCAGCGAAGCGGTCTACGTAGAGGCTCATCTGATATAGATGCGCGGTCGACTCGGGGATGGTGGCGATCGCCATGATCGAAATACTGATGACGGCGGTCAGGAACAATTCGCCGCTGAACGATGGGAAGGTGATGTTGGGCATCGCGAATAACGGCGCGGCGCCGATTGCCGCCGTGTTGGCGGAACCCGGATCCACGATCATCGAGAAGACGTACCCGAAAATGCCGCCCAGCAAAATGGGAAGCATTCCGATGAACCCTCTGCCCTGCAAATAGACCGAGAGCATAATCGTCACGATTAGGGTAACAAAGGAAACCGTGAAGTTGGCGCTTGCCATTTGCCCCAGCGCGGCGAACGCCAGACCGAAACCGATGATCGCCGCGACCGAACCCGTGACGATGGGCGGCAAGATCATGTCAAATTTATCCTTCCCCACACCGCGGATGATAAAACCGACCAGGATGTTCAACAAACCGGTCACCACGATGCCAGCCTGCATGGTGCTGATGACCTCGTTGGGAACCGGCACGCCGAACTGAGGCGCGGAGCCGGTCATGGCTGTCGCGATGCCGATATACGCGGCAATATACGCGAAACTTGAACCGTAGAAAAGCGGGATGAAGTTGCCGATGCCGCGCCGCGATAACACCAGCGCGACGATCGTCGAAATTCCCGAAGCGAGCAGGACGGTGCTCACATGGAACCCGCATAACGCGGCAACCAGCACCGTCGCGGGGAACATCGTCAACACGTGCTGAAAGCCCAATAGAATAGTCTGCCCCATCGGGGGCGTATCGTTGGGCATGTAGCCGATCACATTACTTTTAGCCATTGCAGTTCTCCTCTTGTTGATGGGTTGGTCTTGCCATGCTTATTTAATTGCGATCGTAAATATCAACCCCTCGCACCTCCAAATAAAAAGTCGCCAGCGGCTTTTGCATGGCGACAACATACGCGGTAGACGAACTCATGGCAATGAGCGTGTTCCTCATGAGATCAAATTCCGGCAACCCGACTACTCTCATCTTACCCTTCATAACCCTCGAATTCAGGTGGGGATACGCCGATTTGGGATTGAACCCCGCTTCTTTCCGGACCTCAGCCTGCCTCGGCATGGACGCCTTTCTCTCCCGTTGACGCTCGCATCGTCACTGTGCTACACTACCCCGTGTAGCGGACGCTCTCTAACGTCCGCTCTACTATCCGTATTGCCAGCAATCCTCGAGGAGATTCTTTCCATGCAACTCAAAGGCAACGTCACCATCAAAGCGCCGCGCAAAAAAGTGTGGGATTTCCTCACCGACCCGAATCAACTGGGTCAGTGCGTGCCGGGCATCGAAAAAGTGGAAGAGATCGAGAAACTCAAAAAATATCGCGGTGTTGTTTCGGTGGGGCTGGGCTCCGTCAAAGCGAAATTCAACGGCGATGTGGACATTCTCGAACTGGACGAGCCAAACTTTGCCAAACTCAAAGCGCATGGCAACGCCACAGGAAGCACAGCCGATGCCGTCAGCGAAATGAAAATGTCCGACGCGCCCGACGATTGCACCCTCGTCGAATGGACGGCGGATGTCAACGTCTCTGGTCAACTGGCGAGTTTGGTCTCAAGGTTGATGTTGCCTGTATCGCAAAAACTGGCGGGATTGTTCTATGATGAAGTGAAGAGAAGGGTTGAGGATCATTAACTCACCTTACGCAGTACGGCAAGATTTATCTTGCCACTCTCTACCGTACATTTGCACCGCTAAGTGTCGCCATGGCGCCATGCGACACCCGCAAAGAACGCAAAGAAAACCTTTTTAACTTGGCGACCTTAGCGTGCTTTGCGGTAAAAATCTTCTCATGTATGGTAGAGAATCTTGCCATTCGCCCGTTTTTTCTCAACCTATAGTCGCAAAGTAAACTTTGCGGCACAATGTATGGTGGGAAAAAAATAATACCAATGTTATCCAGATTCCTGTTTCAATATCTCATTTAATCTTCGTTCCAGCGCGAGAGTATGGTAACATTCTTTCAACGTTACCGTCCATACATCAACAAGAAGTGAATCGATCATGATGGAATCTTGATGGAACTAACGACCACAGTATCACCGGGCTTCGATGAAATCCTGACCGCGGATGCCCTGCGGTTCCTCGAACAACTCGAACGAGAATTTGGCGCGCGCCGACTTAGCATGCTAAGGGCGCGCGTTGCGCGTCAGGAGGAGTTTGACGCCGGCGGCCTGCCCGATTTTCTGCCCGCCACCCGTCCCATCCGCGCAGGCGATTGGAAGGTCGCGCCCATTCCAGCCGACCTGCAAAACCGCCGCGTCGAGATCACCGGTCCCACCGACCGCAAGATGGTCATCAACGCCCTCAACTCCGGGGCAAACGTCTTCATGGCAGACTTCGAAGACGCCAACTCTCCCACTTGGAATAATATGATCGAGGGGCATATCAACCTGCGCGACGCGCTCGAACGGGCAATTGACTTTACCTCTCCCGACGGCAAGCGTTACCGCCTCAACGAACGGGTGGCTGTTCTCATGGTCCGACCGCGCGGCTGGCACCTCGTTGAAAAGCACGCGCTGGTAGACGGTAAACCGATCTCCGCTTCGCTGTTCGATTTTGGTTTGTACTTTTTTCACAACGCGCGACGCCTGCTCGATAAGGGCTCCGGGCCCTATGTGTATCTTCCCAAACTCGAAAGCCATCTTGAAGCCCGCTTATGGAACGACGTCTTCAACTTCGCGCAAGACGCGCTACACCTGCCGCGCGGCGCGATCAAAGCGACCGTGCTGATCGAAACCATCCTCGCCGCCTTCGAAATGGATGAGATTCTCTACGAACTGCGCGATCACATCGCCGGGTTGAACGCGGGTCGCTGGGATTACATCTTCAGCATCATCAAAAAATTTCACAACCATCCAAACGTGATTCTGCCCGACCGTTCCCAGATCACCATGACCGTGCCGTTCATGCGCGCATACACCGAATTGCTGGTGAAGACCTGTCATACGCGCGGCGCGCATGCCATGGGCGGCATGGCGGCGTTCATACCCAGCCGAAAAGACCCGCAGGTCAATGAAGCCGCGCTGGCAAAAGTCCGCGCCGATAAACAGCGCGAATCAAGCGACGGCTTCGACGGCACCTGGGTGGCGCATCCCGACCTTGTGCCGGTCGCGGCGGAGGCGTTCGATCAGGCGCTGGGCGAGAGACCTCATCAAAAAGAAAAGTTGAGGGAGGATGTCCGCGTTGAAGCGGGGCATCTTTTGGATTTCAAAATACGCGAATCCAGCATTACCGAAGCGGGCGCGCGACTCAACATCAATGTGGCTTTGCAATATCTGGATGCCTGGTTGCGCGGCTCGGGCGCGGTGGGAATTTACAACTTGATGGAAGACGCCGCCACCGCGGAAATTTCGCGCGCGCAAGTCTGGCAGTGGATTCATCATCACGCGCCGCTGGCAGACGGGCGCGCGATGACGGCTGAACTGTATCGCGGTTTTCTCGAGGAAGAAATGGGGAAGATTCGGTCGCAGTATGGCGAGCAGGCTTACCCGTCGAGCCGAATCGAAGAGGCGAAACAGTTGTTCGATCGCCTGACGTTGGACACATCCTTTGCCGATTTTCTCACGCTTCCCGCATATGACTATTTGGATTGACCGCCCTCCTGATTGAGACTCGCCTCGTACGCCGCTTCTTCGCCGACGCGCGGGCTGGTTCGCCCGACCACAAATTTTACAAAGGAGAATGGACCATGTATCATAAATACCAACCCAAGTCTGTCGATGAATTGAAGAGCGAGTGGGCGCAAAGTCCGCGCTGGGCGGGCGTGAAGCGCCCGTATTCCGCCGAGGAAGTGGACCGCCTGCGCGGGACGTTTCAACACGATTACACGATCGCCCGCATGGGAGCGGAACGGTTGTGGGAACTTCTCCACGCCGAAAAATTTATTCGCGCGCTCGGCGCATTGACGGGCAACCAGGCGGTGGAGATGGCGCAAGCGGGGTTGAAGGCGATCTATCTCAGCGGCTGGCAGGTGGCAGGCGACGCGAACGACGCGTTGACGATGTATCCGGACCAGAGCCTGTACCCGGTGACGAGCGTGCCGACCGTGTTGCGCCGCATCAATAACGCGTTGATCCGCGCCGATCAGATCCAGCACATGGAGGGGCGCGACGGCGAAGTGCATTACTTCACTCCGATCATTGCCGATGCGGAGGCTGGCTTTGGGGGACCGCTCAACACTTTTGAATTGATCAAAGGCATGATCGAGGCGGGCGCGGCGGGCATTCATCTCGAAGACCAACTCTCTTCCATGAAGAAGTGCGGGCACATGGGCGGAAAAGTGTTGGTGCCGATCCACGATTTTGTGCAGAAGTTGATCGCGGCGCGGCTGGCGGCAGACGTGCAGGGCGTGCCCACCCTTTTCATCGGGCGCACAGACGCGCTCAGCGCCACGCTCATCCGCGGCGACATCGACCGCGTGGACCAGGAACATCTCAGCGGCGAACGCACCGCCGACGGGTTCTGGGTCGTCAAAAACGGGCTTGAGTATGCTGTGGCGCGCGCGCTCGAATTCGCTCCGTATGTGGATCTGATCTGGTGCGAAACCTCCACGCCCGATATGGACGAAGCGCGCGAATTTGCCAAAGCGATCCACGCCAGCCATCCCGGTAAATTATTGGCGTATAATTGCTCTCCATCGTTTAATTGGAAGCGCAAACTCAACGACCAGCAGATCGCGGCGTTCCAGGAAGAATTAGGCGACATGGGCTACAAGTTTCAGTTCATCACGCTGGCGGGGTTCCATACCCTCAACGCCAGCATGTACGATCTGGCATGGAATTACGCCCGCGCAGGTATGACCGCCTTTGTGAACGTGCAGGAACACGAATTCAAGATGGAACGCGAGATGGGCTTCCGCGCTGTGAAGCATCAATCCTTCGTGGGCGCGGGATATTTCGACCAGGTGCAAATGGCTGTGACCGGCGGCGATGTCTCCACGTCTGCCATGAAAGGTTCCACAGAAGAACAGCAATTTAGCGTCAGTCATTAACCGCTCATGGGTCGCCGGTCGCGGAGTTTGAAGGCGCTTTTCAGCCTCTGCGGTCATGCGCGACATACTCACTGATATTCAACACTGGGAGAAAGAGGGGGAGTCTATTGCGCTCGCCACCGTGATTCAAACGTGGGGTTCCGCGCCGCGCAAGATCGGCTCGCACATGGCGTTCACCCTCAGCGGAAAGATCACAGGCTCGGTCAGCGGCGGGTGCGTGGAGAACGCGGTCATCGAAGCGGGGATGCGGGTGTTGAAGACAAATCATCCGCAACTGTTGCATTTCGGTGTGGCAGACGAAACGGCGTGGAGTGTTGGCTTGGCGTGTGGGGGAAGCATTGACGTTTTCGTCCAGCCGTTGGATGCGCAAGTTTTTCAAGAAATAAAACGAGTGATCAATCATGAAGAGGGCGTGATTCACGTCACGATAATTGGCGGCTCAGATGAATTGCTCGGGGAGCAAATTCTGATTCGAGAAGATCAAATCATCGCGGGTTCGCTTGGCAACGAAATGGACTCGCGTGTGTTAAGCCTATCACCAGAAATTTCAGCGCCGCAACAATTGACAATAGAAGAAGCGCAGGTTTTTATCAATGTCATTCGACCCGCGCCAACGTTGGTCATCGTCGGCGGCGTGCATATTGCCATTGCGTTGGCGTCACTCGCAAAAACGCTTGGCTATCAGACTATCCTCATTGACCCGCGCAAGGCTTGGGGCAACGAAACCCGATTCCCGCATGTGGATAGATTAATCCAAACTTGGGTTGACGATGCGTTTGAACAAGTCAAGATCAATTCGTCCACTGCCATCGCCGTTCTGACACACGACCCAAAGATTGACGACCCTGCGATAAAATTGGCATTGAATAGTTCCGCGTTTTATATCGGCGCGTTGGGGAGCAAGAGCACAAATGCAAAACGAAGAGAAAGATTGCTGGGCGACGGCGTGAGCGAATCGCAGATGGACAAGGTCCACGCGCCGATCGGCTTGGACATCGGCGCGCAAAACCCCGAGGAGATCGCGCTCGCCGTCATGTCGCAGATCGTGCAAACTTTCAGGAAACAGAATCAACTTGAAGGGAAGAGAGAAGCGCAGAATCTCCAATCTCTAGTCTCCAATCTCTAAATTTCTTATCGAACAGGAGATTGCTTCAGGCGAACAGCATCGCCCTCGCAATGACATAATAAATGAAACCAGCCCCCTTTGAATACCACGCTCCAAACTCCATCGAAGAAGTTGTGATTTTGAAAAGTCAATACGGCGACGACGCCAAATTTTTGGCGGGCGGACAAAGCCTTGTGCCTGCGATGAATTTCCGCATTGTGCAACCGAGCGTGTTGATTGACTTGAATCGCGCGAGGGAGTTGAGTTACATTCGCGAAGAGGGGAACGTGATTCGAGTCGGTTCGATGGCGCGCGAACGACATTTGGAATTCGACGCTTCGATAAAAAAATATGCGCCGCTGTTGCATGAAGCCGTGCCGTCCATCGCGCATCCGCAGATCCGCAACCGCGGCACGATCGGCGGGAGCATTGTCAACGCCGATCCCGCCGCTGAGTTGCCCGTGTTGATGATCGCGCTGAACGCGAGATTGAAAGCGAAAAACACATCTGGCGAGCGATGGCTTGACGCCAAAGATTTTTTTGCAGGGATGTTCACCACTGCGCTTGAACCCGATGAAGTTTTGGTGGAGATCGAATTGCCGTTTGCCGCGCCGCGCACAGGCTGGTCGTTTATGGAAGTCGCGCCGCGCTCAGGCGATTACGCCATGATGGGCGTTGCTACAACTGTGACGTTGGATGAAAACGGAAAATGCAGATCGGTGAAATTGGTGTACTTGAATGCAGGCGATGGGCCTGTGGACGCCGTCGAAGCCGCGCAAAGTTTGGTGGGCGAAGCGTTGAACGACACGTTGATCGAATCTGCCGCGTTACATGCGAGCGAAAAAGAAATTTCGCCGTTCGGAAATATCCACTCTTCGGTTGAGTTCCAACATCACTTGGCGAAGACGCTGACGATGAAGACGTTGAAGATCGCGGCGGAACGAGCAACACAAGAGAATTAGAGAATTGATCATTATGACGCACACCATCACCCTCACGGTCAACGGACAAAAATATACCCGCGATGTGGAAGCGCGCATGTTGCTCAGCGACTTCCTGCGCCACGAACTTGGACTCACTGGCACGCACGTCGGTTGCGAACATGGAGTCTGCGGCGCGTGCACGATCATGTTCGACGGCGAATCGGCGAGGTCATGTTTGACCTTCGCCGTCCAAACCGATGGGCATGAGATTACAACTGTTGAAGGACTTGCGCCCCCCTCCGTCTCCCCCCATTTCGGAGAAATGGGGGGAGAGAAAGAGGGGGGTCTGCATCCACTTCAACAATCCTTTTGGGAAGCGCACGGACTTCAATGCGGCTACTGCACGCCTGGCATTTTGATGAGCATGATTCCATTCCTGAAACAAAACCCAAATCCAACCGAAGAGGAGATCCGCCACGCGCTTTCTGGGAATCTGTGTCGCTGTACGGGGTATCAGCATATTGTGGATGCGGTGAGGTTGGCGAGTGAGAAAATGAGAGAGGCAGAGAAATAGAGAATTGGAGAATTAGAGATTAGAGACTGGAGATTAGAGACTTCGGTGGTCGAGTAGTCCCGCGTGCTGAGCGATAGCGAAGACGAAGCATCGCGGGACGTATCGAGACGACCAGTTACAAGTGAAATCCTGATGACAAAATCGCGTTGCTTCCATGTTGGTCTCGATACGCTCGCAATGGCGCAAGGTGCCACTCGCTACTCGACCAACGAGATATTTATGGAAATATGAACTTATCTGTCACCCAATCCTTCCGCAACAACGAAATCTCTGCAAGAGACTTAGTCTCCAGTCTCCAGTCTCTCTTCGATTCTCGTGAACCCGAAGTTCTATCTTTCCTTCCCGAACCCAATCGCTTTGAACGATTGCAAAAAGACGCGGAAGAATTAACTCAGAAATTTCCCGACGTGAAAAGTCGTCCGCCGTTGTTTGGGATGACTCTCGGCGTGAAGGATATTTTCCATGTGGGTGGTTTCGTCACACAGGCGGGAAGCAAACTGCCCGCAGAAGATTTACAAGGCGATGAAGCCGCAAGCGTTACAAAATTAAAAAATGCAGGCGCGTTGATCCTTGGCAAAACGGTCACGACCGAGTTTGCCTATTTCACACCAGGTCCAACTCGAAATCCGCACAATAAACATCACACGCCTGGCGGATCAAGCAGTGGTTCTGCCGCGGCAGTCGGCGCGGGGATTTGTGACCTCGCGCTTGGCACGCAGACCATCGGCTCGGTGATTCGTCCCGCCGCGTTTTGTGGCGTGGTCGGTTTCAAACCAACGTACGAGAGAATTTCGCGCGCGGGCGTCATTCCGCTTTCGCCGACGTTGGATCATGTTGGGGTGTTTGCGAAGGATGTGGAGACGGTGGGGCGAGTTGCGACTGTGTTGGTAGAGAATTGGGGAATTGGAGAATTGGGTGCTGGAGACTGGAGATTAGATGCTTCGACAGGCTCAGCACGACGGACTGGAGATTCAAAACCTGTGCTTGGGATTCCTGAAGGAAAATATTTGGAGAATACAACTGAAGAAGGTCTCAAGCATTTTCATGAGGTGTGTAAATTACTAAGCGCAAATTACGAATTGCGTTCTGTCCAAGTTATGGATGAATTTGGTGAGATCAAATCCCGTCACGACGCCATCATGTCTTACGATGCTTCACAAGTACACAAAGAATGGTTTGCAAAATACGAATCGCTGTACTCCTCTAAATTCTCCGATCTCATCAAACGCGGACAAAAAGTCTCCACGCAAAGCGTCCAGTCTCTAATCTCTTCCCGCAATACCTTCCGAGAACAAATTACCAAAACCATGAACGACAACAACATTGACTTATGGATTTGCCCTCCAGCGATCGGGCCCGCCCCGAAGGGACTCGACTCTACAGGCGACCCCGTCATGTGCCTGCCGTGGACGCAGATCGGATTCCCCGCCATAAACATCCCTACAACAAAAAATGGAGATGGTTTGCCAATGGGATTACAACTCGTCGGTAAATGGAATGCGGATGAATCATTGCTCGCCTGGGCAAAAGAGATTGAAAAGGTTGTGAGAAAGATATGACAAAATTTGTAACGCGACATTTATGTCGCCTACTGCTTGCAAGCGACATAAATGTCGCGCTACGTGAGATGAGCAAAATATGACAGTCGTCAAATGGAACGTCCGCGCGGGAGCGTATTACGACTCGGTTGTGCTGATGCAGCTTCAACGCGGCTTGCTTGAATTGAACGGCGTGCTTGATGCGGGCGTCGTCATGGCAACTCAAGCCAATCGAGATTTGCTTGCAACAAACAACCTCCTGCCAGCAGACATTTCCGCCAACCCCGATGATCTGCTGATCGTCGTCAAAGCGAATGATGATACCTCTGCCGAAAATGCGATTGGTCAAGTAGATGAACTTCTCGCACGCCGAAAATCCTCTAATTCTCAAGATTCTCTTGACTTCCGCCCACGAAGTTTGAGCGCGGCGGTGAAACAATTGCCTGAGGCAAATTGGGTGTTGATCTCCGTGCCTGGACGCTATGCGGCGGGTGTCGCGCGCGAAGCGTTGGAACTTGGCAAGCACGTTTTCCTTTATAGCGACAACGTCTCACTCGAAGATGAAATTTCATTGAAGAAAACGGCGCGTGAAAAAGGTCTGCTCGTGATGGGACCTGATTGCGGCACAGCCATCATCAACGGCATCGGGCTAGGATTCGCCAACCGCGTGCGGCGCGGCTCGATAGGAGTCGTCGGCGCATCGGGAACGGGCACGCAGGCGGTTACGGCGCAAATTCACAATCTCGGCGCGGGAATTTCTCACGCCATCGGCACAGGCGGGCGGGATTTGAAATCGGATGTTGGCGCGATCACGGCGCATCAAGCCCTCGATGTGTTAGCCCGCGACCCTGATACGAAAGTCATTGCGCTTATCTCCAAGCCGCCGTCGCCTGACGTTGCCACGCAATTAATTTCTGCGGCGCAATCCACTGGCAAGCCTGTTGTCGTTTATTTTATTGGCTATCCCGCGCCTGCGAGGAAGATCGGCAATTTGCATTTTGCGGTCAGTTTGAGTGAGGCGGCGGAGATTTCCATTGGAGAATTAGAGAATCAGAGAATTCTCCAATCCTCTAATTCTCGGTTTTTGCGAGGTTTGTATTCAGGTGGAACTCTCGCCTACGAAACTATGGTCGGGTTGCAAGCAAGTCTTTCTCCGCTTTATTCCAATTCTCCAATCACTAATTCTCAGAATTTGGATGACCCTCTTCATAGCCACGCCCACACCATCATTGATCTCGGCGACGAATTCTTCATGGTCGGACGTTTGCATCCGATGATTGATAACGATCTGCGAATCAGACGGATGAAACAGGAAGCGGCGGATGCGGAAGTGGGGATGATCCTCTTCGACGTGGTTCTCGGCGAAGGTTCGCACCTTGACCCTGCGGGGGAGTTAGCGCCTGTGATAAAGGAGATTCGAGAGAAGAGAATTGGAGAATTGGAGTTTGTGGCGATTGTGATTGGGACGGATGAAGACCCGCAGAATCTCCAATCTCAAATCTCCCAATTAGAAGATGCGGGAGTAAAAGTTTTTCGCACTGCATCAGAAGCAGTCGAATACATCAGTTTGAAGTTTAGCCATCGTGAAGCGAATCAATTCCCGCCTGTGAATTTAGCGCAACTCAAACAACCGCTGGCTGGAATCAATGTCGGTTTGGAGTCGTTTTATGAAAGCCTCATATCCCAAGGCGCGCAAGCCGTGCATGTGGAGTGGAAGCCGCCTGCGGGTGGGAATGAACGGCTGGCGAGTCTGCTGGCGAAGATGAAGAAATAGAGATTAGAGATTGGAGACTAGAGATTAGTCAGTCTCAAGTCTCTAGTCTCCAGTTATAAAATGGAGATAATTATGGATATTAACAATGCAAACCAAATCGCTGTTGACAAGATAATGAATGCAAGACCAATTCTCAAAGCCGTCGCCACTGCGCGGGATGTTATCCCTGGAATGAAGGATAATTTATTTTTGCACGCAGGTCCGCCGATCGAGTGGGCGCGGATGTCGGGTCCGTTGCGCGGAGCGATCATCGGGGCGATGCTGTTCGAGGGCGTAGCGGCGTCCGAAGCAGAGGCAACCTCAATGGTGGAAAGAGGCGAGGTCGAGTTTGATTCGTGTCATCATCATGGCGCGGTCGGTCCGATGGCGGGAGTCACATCCGCTTCGATGAAAGTCTATGTCGTTGAAAATGTCGAACATGGAAATAAATCGTTTTCCAATTTGAATGAAGGCTACGGAAAAGTTTTGCGATACGGCGCGTACAGCGATGAGGTGTTGAAAAAATTGCATTGGATGAACGATGTGTTGGGCGTCGCGTTGGCAGATGCGCTGGCGAGTTCGAGCGGACTCGACATGCGCGCGTTGATCGCGGAGGCGTTGCACATGGGCGACGAGGGGCACAATCGCAATAAGGCGGGCTCGTTGTTGTATTTGAAATTGATCGCGCCGTTGATCGCAAAAGTTGTCAAAGATGATTCGGTGGAGTCGGAGGTGTTGCAATTTCTCGGCGACAATGCGCTGAGTGTTTTGAATCCCGTGATGGCGGCGTGCAAAGCGATGACCGATGCCGCGCATGGCGTTGAGGGCTCGACGATCGTCACAACGATGGCGCGCAATGGAACGGATTTTGGAATCAGAGTCAGCGGACTCGGCGAGCGACAATGGTTCACGGCTCCTGCCGAAATTCCAGTTGGTCTGTTTTTCTCAGGCTTTTCTCAAGCCGACGCCAACCCCGACATCGGCGACAGCGCCATCACCGAAACCGCAGGCATCGGCGGCTTCGCCATGGCAACCGCGCCCGCGATCGTGACGTTCGTCGGTGGCACGCCCAAAGATGCGATGAATGCGACTCTCGAAATGTATGAAATTACTTTTGCCGAAAGCAAATTCTTCACCATGCCATCGCTCGAATTTCGCGGCACACCGACGGGAATTGATTTACGCAAAGTCGTGGAATTAGGAATCACGCCGCGCATCAACACGGGTATTGCACATAAAAATGCAGGGGTGGGGCAGGTGGGGGCTGGGTTGGTGAGACCGCCGTTGAAGATTTTTGAGGATGCGTTGGTGGCGTTTGCGGAGAAGTATGAGCTTTAAAGAAGAGAATTGGAGAATTAGAGAATTGGGTGTTGGAGGTTGAGATGCCGACTTCGTTGGAAGATGTGCGAGTGTTGAAGAGCGTTGAGCAGATTACTGATGCTGTCTACAAAGCCGCCTCACGCTGGGATGAGTTTGCCAAAGATGTTGTCGGCAAGCAGATTTCACGCGCGGCGGATTCAATTGGAGCGAATATTGCCGAGTCGTTTGGGCGTTATCATTTTGGGGAAAAGATTCAGTTTTTGTATTATGCTCGCGGTAGTTTGTTTGAGACAAAGTATTGGCTAAATCGCTCATCTGCGCGAGAGTTAATGTCTGTTGCCGATTCAAAGAATTACGCCGCAAAGTTGACAGAAATTGCTCGTCAACTTAATTTGTATATTTCCAGTTTCAAAAGTCAGCGCTCGGGTGAAATCACCGTTGCCAAAACCGTGAAGGAAAGCCCCGTCGAATATCTCACCTCACGCCTGCCAGATAATTTCCCCGATGTCCTCTTTGACGAAACCGACTTCGCCTGGCTCGAATCACCACCCTAAAAATTCTCCAATTCTCTAATTCTCTTAATCATCCAACAAAATCAAAAAGGAGTTCTACCATGACCAAAATCTACGACCTCTCCCAAGACCTCAACCAAGACGCTTCCTTCTGGCCCTTCTACCCGCCGTTTGAGGTGAAGTACATCAAGCGCAAATCGGAGCATGGAGTGAATGCGCAATACATTATGACGTCCAATCACATGGGCACGCATTTGGATGCGCCAAAGCATTTCGTGACGAAGGGCAAGACCATTGACCAGATTCCCATCGAATGGTGCTACGGACCTGGCGTTATCGTTGACCTGAGCGATATGCTCGACGATCTCGGCATGTTTACGCCAGAGGATATCGAAAAGCGCGCCGAAGTGAAAGACGGCGACATCCTCTTCATCCACACAGGCTGGCACAAATATTCGTTCTTTAGCCCAGATGGCGATGAGGAAAGATATATCCAACGGCATCCAGGTCCGCATTACAGCATCTGCGACTGGTTGTTGAAGAAGAAAATCCACATCTGGGGCGTGGACATGATCTCCACCGACCATCCGATGAACCTGCCCATCGGTCGCTTCCTCGGCAAAGGCGGATTGGAACATTGGCAGAAGGTTCGCGCGTTGACAGAAAAGAAATTCGGCGCGGATAAAATGGACGAGTTGTTCCCCGATTCGGCGTATCAACTCACGCATAACGCCTTGTTCCCGCATGATTGCATGCACGTCGAAAATCTCGGCGGTGACATTGGACTGAAAGAACTGCACAACAAACGCATCACCCTCGGCGTCTTCCCGTGGAAGTTCAAAGGCGGCGAGGCGGCGTTTTGCAGGGCGGTGGCGTGGGCGTAGAAAAATTCTCTAATTCTCCAATTCTCGGCATTCGTGAGTCTGAGAATTGGAGAATTGGACGAACGAGAATTGGAGAATTATGACCACTCGATATTTCGGCGAACGGATTAAGCGCAACGAGGACCCGCGCCTGCTGACGGGGCAGGGATTGTATGTGGACGATGTGGATTTGCCGCACATGGTGCATGTGGCGTTTTTGCGAAGTCCGTATGCTCATGCGCGGATAAATAATATTGACGTTTCGCAGGCGTTGGGACGCGCGGGCGTGGTTGCGGTGTACACGGCAAATGACTTGGGCGATTACTGGAAGCCTGGTCCGTTGTTGGTTTCGCCGCCGCCCGTGAAGGATATTACATTCAATGAAAAGACGCAGGTTCCGCTCGCAAAAGACAAGGTCAAGTTTGCGGGGGAGCCGATCGTGATGGTGGTGGCGGAGAGTCGCTACATCGCCGAAGACGCGCTGGCGGATATCCAAGTGGATTACGAGCCGCTCGCCGCTGTCGTTGATATGGAAAAGGCGCTCGCGTCCGATAGCGTCCTCATCCACGAGGAGATCGGATCGAACGTCGCGGCGCATGTGGTGCAGACGAAGGGCGATTACGAATCAATCAAGAAAGATGCGGCGCTCGTCGTCAAGCGGCGATTCAGTTACGAGCATGGATGCGCCGCCGCCATGGAGAATCGCGGCATCGTGGCGGAGTGGGATAAGCGCGCGGGGCGATTAACCGTCTGGGACACGACTCAGGCTCCCGTCGTGATTCGAAACGGGCTGGCGGGGATGCTTGGGCTGTCGGAGCGGCAAGTCCACGTGATCGCGCCGTTCATCGGCGGCGGATTCGGTCCGAAGATCATGATGTTCTATCAGGAGGAAGTGCTCGTCCCGTGGGCGGCGATGAAGTTGAACCGCCCCGTCAAATGGATCGAAGACCGCGCTGAAAATTTTGTGGCGACCACGCACGAACGCGGACAAATCCACGATGCGGAAATTGCGTTCGATATCGAGGGACACATTCTCGGCGTGCATGATATTTTCCTGCACGACACGGGCGCGTATGCGCCGTATGGACTGACCGTGCCGCTCAACTCGCAAGCCAATGTGTTGGGATTGTATGAAATCAAAAATTATTACAGCGAATTTACGGCGGTGTTTACCAACAAGACCATCGTCACGCCGTATCGCGGCGCGGGGCGGCAGCATGGCGTGTTCGTCATCGAACGCGCGTTGGACATTGCCGCCAAAGAGTTGAAGATTGACCGCGCCGAAATCCGACGGCGAAATTTTATCCAGCCGAATCAATTCCCATACAACAACGAGATCATCTATCAAGACTTTGCGCCGATCGTGTACGACAGCGGCAACTACGAACCGTTGCTCGATGAAGCGCTGGAAAAAATCGGCTATCACAAATTCATCGCCGAGATTCAACCGAAGTTGCGCGCCGAAGGAAAACACGTCGGCATTGGACTCGTGGCGTACGTGGAAGGCACAGGCATCGGTCCGTACGAAGGCGCGAAGGTGCAAGTGATGAGCAGTGGACGAGTCTCGGTCGTGACGGGAGTCGGCACGCAGGGGCAGGGACACTTCACGAGTTTTGCGCAGATCGTGGCGGAGCAACTCGGCGTGAGCGTGGATAAGATTGACGTGGTCACGGGCGACACCGACCAGTTCTATTGGGGCGCGGGGACGTTTGCGAGTCGCGGCGCGGTGGTGGCGGGCAACGCCATCCATGAAGCCGCAAAAGTTGTGCGCAAGAAAATCCTCAAACTCGCCTCAGAACATTTCAACGCGCCCGAAGATGAACTCGAACTCGACGATGGCTTCGTGCGCGTGCAGGATATTCCGCGACAGTCCATTTCATTGGGCGAACTGGCGGGCAAGGCGAATCCCACGCGCGGAGCCGTCAAGCCTGGCACCGAGCCTGGGTTGGAAGCGACCAACTATTTCGGTCCAGAAAGAGGCGCAACCGCGAGCGGCATCCACGCGATGATCGTGGAAGTGAATCCCGACACGATGCAGATCCACATCCAAAAATATTTGGTGGCGCACGATTGCGGACGAGTCATCAATCCGCTCATTCTCGACGGGCAAATTCACGGCGGCGTGGCGCAGGGCATCGGCAACGCGTTTTACGAGCGGCTCGCCTACGACGAAAACGGGCAACTGCTCAACGGCACGTTCATGGATTATCACCTGCCCACCAGCCTCGAAGTGCCGCGCATCGAAACCGCGCATGGCGAAACGCGTTCGCCGCTCAACGAGATGGGCGTAAAAGGCGCGGGCGAAGCGGGCGCGATCCCCGTCGGTCCGCTGTTCGCGCAGGCGTTGGAGGACGCGCTGTGGGATCGGGAGTTTGAGATTTTGGAGATACCGATTAATTCGAATCGGTTGTGGGAGATTGTGAATAAGAGAGATTAGAGATTAGAGATTAGAGACTGGAGATTGGAGACTGGTTGGCAAGAGGAGAATTAGAGGATTGGAGAATTTGGTGGGGGAGAAGTGTTTCGCTTCATTCTTTACTAATGATTGACTCTGTTTCGAGAGGCATCGTCGCGCTTTTCCTCGCGAGAATGAAACTCTCGTATAGTCGCGATGAAGGCAAATGGGCGAAACCATGAAGATGTCATTTCCAATCTGGGAAATTAGTAATATAATAGGCAAAATGTTGGAGGAGATGATTGCATGGACCCCACTCTAATTTCAACAATAACATCAACAGCGATTTCTTTTCTAATACCTTATCTGAAAAGTTTGGTTGATGAGTTCGCTAAGGGAATTGGTAAACAGGCAGGGACGAAAACAACGGACGTTCTATTTGATAAAACAAAAAACTTATACGACCTTGTCAAGCCCAAGTTTGAACAAGAAAAAACCACATCTGACTTAATTGATAATTTTGAAAAAAATCCGACAGACCCAAAAACCCAATCGGTTGTTGAATATCACCTCAGTCAGTATTTGTTAAGCGATTCGGATTTGTTGCAAAAACTAAGTCGCTCAGTACACGAACTCGAACAAATCCGCCGCGAACAAATCAATTCAAATGTCGCTAATGCTAACACTGCTTTTCAAGCAGGTTCAATCTCAGGGGGTACGAATATCGGAACAGCTTTTTTTGTGTCTGGTTCTGATCCTTCCAAAGCTATAGATCAGATAAAAGAATTCATTGCACCAATCTATGACGATCAAAAGAACAAACCTGTCGCAAAACCAAAAAACCTCATTGAGGTAGGAGTGAAATCAAATCGCTTCAAAAAATCCTTTAAGTTTCGCGTAGAAAAAGACCTGTATATAAGTGAGTTTGCAGATATTATTATGGAAAGGCTTAACTTGCTACAGACCAAGCCGTTTCCTGAGCTAATGATCAGATTTGACTTTGCTTATCAAATGTCTTATAACGGCAAATTGGTTTCAAATTCTAGGCTTTCAGACCTTGGTATCGTAAATGGGGAACGAGTCGAGTTAATGATTACTACCATTTGGGTTGATGAAATTGAGGAAAAAGAATACGAAGAGGCGACGCAGGGTGCAATCCAGTATGATAGCAATCAGATACAAGAATTAATTAAGAGAGATGTAGCAAAAAGGGCGCGCGGCAGAATTACAGAGACATTTATAGAGTCGCTAGCAAATACGACCTTTGCATATGTTGAAAATTTAGAAATCTAGTGTCTGGGAGGAAGAATGAAAAGTAGCTTTACTTCATTTTGGTGGCCTGGCATTTTAAGTGTAATCCTTGTCGCCTTGGCCTCACGCTTTCAGTGGCTTAGCAGAGTAGAGTTTGTCAATGATTTAATTTCGAAATCGTCAATTCCAGGCTTAATCGCAACCCTTGTGCTGGTGGTAGTTCTTTGGGGTTTGATTTCTTTGTACTTTAGAAACAATTGGGCAACAAAGGAACTCAGGATTATTGCAATGAGTGGTTTCGAGTTAGGTGAAGCAACTTCATTATTAGGATATATTCAGAAGATAGAAACACGGTTTAAGGGCTCGTTATTACAAGAACGATTTCAGCTGATTTCACAAAATTTGCACGATCATAACGCAAGCGACAAGGTTTCTACATTACTAGGTGGTCAGTCAGGTGTAGATTCTGCACATATCCATAGCGGGTATGGACCTTTGCGCGCCCTTGTTTGGGCACTTCCTGGATTGGGTTTTATGGGTACAGCATACGAGATGGCAGCCTCGATTGGAGGACTAGGTACCGCGCTAACAACGACACAAGATTATAGTGGTTTAAGAAACCTGTTAGTAAGCAATGTCGTTCCTCATTTAGCAGGAGCTTTTGATATTACGCTTTTTGCTTTAGGCAGCAGTGTATTGATGTTTCTACTTTTATCTTTAGTATTTCATCGAGAAGAAAGAGCTGTCTTTGAGGCGGACACCCTGTGCTTGAAGGTAATTTCAAGAATTCAGGATGCTCAAGCAGCACCAGGTAATATTATCGGCCAAGAAAATTTATCTGGTGACATGAGGACTCTAAGCCAGCAGCTAAACTTGCTTTCTTCTGCATTATCTCAAATTAATCAAGATAATAGTAGTCTGTACCGACATCTCGAATCGATCAATACTAATCTTTCTAATATTCAACAAAAAGTTGGCGAATTGAAAAATAGCGTGGATAAAGACCAAGAGGTCATCCTTAGAAGGGTGTCCCGCTAAAGGATAATATATGTTTGGAAAATCCTTTGGACAAAGACATGGGTCCGCCGAACCGCCTATCGAAATGCGGTTTGTCGATTTGTTTATGATTATTGTCACCGCACTGATGTTTATGATAGTAATGTTGAGTATTGTCAGTGCTTTTGTTGGTGGTTCGAATGCTCTTGCAGAAGTTTCCCCGAGAATAATATCTGTGGAACTCCCTGCAGGGTTAGCAAACCGCCCGTATAGCGTAACCCTTGCAGGAATAGGTGGGTCTACCCCATATACTTGGAAGATAATTAGTGGCGCACTACCTGGCGGACTCGGTTTAGATGAAGAGAACGGTATTATTTCTGGAACGCCCGAAAAGATACAGCAAACACAGTTTATTATTTCTTTAAATGATAATGATAAACGCTCGTCTCAGAAAGAGTATTTTTTAGAAATTTTACAAGTCGGCTCGCAAGAGGTGGATATCCAACGTAATCTTTATGTAATAGGTGATGCTGTTTATGCTCCCGATGGACAAATAAATTCTCCTTATTCTTTTCAATTATCTGCTTTTGGAGGAGTTCCGCCATACTCGTGGGTTCTCATAAAAGGAAATTTACCCTCTGGGATTGACTTGACGGAAGATGGTCAAATCACAGGAAATCCCACAACAATATCTGATGGAGACTTCGAGGTAGAAGTAAAAGATAGCCAAGGCGAATCCCTAAATCAGAAAATACATTTAGTTGTTAATTCTGGCCCAGATTCATGGTGGAAGAAGATGTTTGTCTATTTGGAAATTGTATTGAGAGTAATTGCCTATATTTTGTTAGTAATAATTCTGTATGTTACACTTTTTGTAGATCGGGAGGAAGGGATAATTCGTCAAGAAGCATATGAATCTCCTTGGACTCGATTTCGTAAGAGATTCCGAAGGTAGTGATGATTACAAGTTTCGTTTTGTCGTGTGAGTTTGTGAAGTGCAAAATGATCCAAACTGACAGAACTTTCTTAAGACGGTCTTTGATGGCATGCCTCCTATCCTATGCTTGCATCGCAAGAGACTCCGTCCCAATTCTGACGATTGATCGAAGTGTTGGGACCTCACCCAGATAAACGTAATGATCGGCACGACGGCTTGACCTATCCCCCCGCCCTTCCCAAATGGGAAGGGGGCTGGTCGGTTGATGGCTTTGTTGATTTTCCAAGTCAATGTTTTGTTCGAGGAGGCTTGGGCATCTCCCCCTCGGGGGAGACGGGAGAGGGGTTTCTGCCATAACAAAAAATCCGAAGCCACACGACTTCGGATTTCTCGAACCTTCTTCATTTCGTCAACTTCATAAATTCATCGCGCTCGATCTCGCAGTCGCGTAGAATTTTCAGCATCAACCCTGGTCCAATAATTTCGCCGCGATGCACAGGCACAACGGTTCGCCTGCCGTCTGTGTGCCCCATAAAATGATGACTTCCCTTGATACGCAAGACTTCAAATCCCGCCTTTTTCAATGCGGCGATAACTTCCTGCCCTGTCAGCCGCGCCATTTTCGCCATCATACTTCAACGGCAATCCTTTGCACGCCGATAAACTCGTTCGAAACGAAATCCCCTTCCATTTCGAGACACAACTCAATCGCCTCACGGATTCGCTCCATCAGTTTATCCAATGACTTGGCTTGTGTGTGACATCCCTGCAATTCAGGGACGCTGGCAACGTAATAACCTTCCTCGTCTCGTTCGATCACAACGTTGAATTCCTTTGTCATTTTCATCCTTTCGAAGATTGACGGTATTATACCTCTCATGTTTGCCCCTTCGCGAAGAACCCTTTAGCGTTAGGGGGAAATGAAGAGGGGTAGTTTTCTGCTGACTACGCAGCGCTTTGCAATTCTTCACGAACCACCCGCCGTAGAATTACTTCGATGGGTTCCTGCTGGCGCGTAATGTGTTCGCGTAAAGCATTGTTGATAAACGTTTGGTAATTCCCGCCTCCTGCCGCGTCAACTTCACCGCGAAACCAATCCAGAATGTCATCGTCAATGCGGATGGTAATGCGGGTCTTTCCTTTCGGCGCAGGGCGAACTGCTCCGCGCTTGCCTTTGCTGAAATCGTATTCTTTTTTCATCTCTGTTCCTCGTATATCTTTCTTTCGCGCGCGGTCGCTTTTCGCGCGGAAATAATCCGAATAACAATGTTACGAAACGTATAAACCACGACCAGGATGCGGTTCAAAAAGTCCATGCCGATGGTGATGAAGCGGCTTTCTCTTGCATCATCGTCTTCAATCGTGATGGCATTCTCATCCTCAAAGACTCCCACAGCATCCGCAAATTTAATGCCGTGTTTTCTGAAGTTCGATTTTTCCTTGTTGGGATCCCATTCGTAACTCATTATCAACCATTATATGCACAAATGTACACAGGCGCAAGACTGCAAATTCTTCTTTTTCGGTTGAGCCTCACCTCAATTTTGATGATTGATTCGCGCATCCGTTTGACCTCACCCCGATAATCGTAATACTCGGCGCGACGGCTTGACCTATCCCCCCGCCCGCTTCGGCACGCTCAGCGCGGCGCTTCCCAAACTTGCCCTGAGCCTGTCGAAGGACGGGAAGGGGGCTGTTCGGTTCATGGCTTTGTTGATTTTCCAGGTCAATGTTTTGTTCGAGGAGGATTGGCATCTCCCCCTTGGGGGACATCGTACCCGAGCGTAGCGAGTGGTAGACGGGAGAGGGGTTTTGTTTATCAAAACGGCAAGACACGAACTCGCGCTTTAACTTCATCCACCGTCAGTAATGCGCCTTTTTCCAAAGTCGCCTGATGTTCCTGCAAAACTTTTACCAATCGTTTGCCTAGAGCTTCGGGAAACACATCCTGCGTGCGAACTTGAATCACGCTTGGGCTTTCTGCCTGTGTCAATGCCAACAGAACGCCAAAATCCAAATCGTGAGTGAAAACGACATAACCATTTTCACGCGCCCATGACATGATGACATCGTCTGTGGCGCGCATATCCCCCACTGTTGACCAATGAACTGATTCCCAACCTGCATCTTTCAACACTTTCACCCAATCGGGCGAAAGGTTCATGTCAATGACGATCTTCATGCGCTCGCCAGCGGCAACTCAATTTCTTCCACGCGCCACGCGGCATAAGTCAAGGCTTCGCGAATATCCTCTTCTTCAAGATATGGATAAGCCTTGAGAATCTCTTTGAAATCTCGTCCAGCAGCAATGAGACCGATAATCGTCCCTACCGTCACGCGCAGACCGCGAATGGTTGGCTTGCCGCCCATTACGTTGGGATCAAAGGTTATGCGTTTCAGGTTTTTCATATTCGTGCTCCTGCTTGTATTTTACCCCAACCTGATATTCTTTCTTATCCGTCCTTTTGGACCTCACCCAGATAACCGTAATACTCGGCACGACGGCTTGCCCCTCTCCTAAAGGAGATGGCATGGGCTTGATTTCTTTTCTGGCTGATGAGGTCGTTGGGTTTCCAAGGAAAAGTTTTGTTTGAGATGTTTGGGCATCTCCCCCTCGCGAAGCGCCCTTTAGGGTTAGGGGCAGATGGGAGAGGGGTTTTGGACCTCACCTCGATTGCGACGATTGATCGGCGTGTCCGTTAGCCCCTCTCCATCATCAATAGCGTTTCTTTGGTCGTTTCCTCTTCTGATAAATTTCATCACCCAAACCTCCCCGTCACATAATCCTCTGTTTTTTTCTGCTTCGGCGCGGTGAATAGCGACTTGCCTTCGCCGTATTCAACTAACTCGCCTTGCAAAAAGAACGCGGCGTAATCGGCGGTGCGTCCCGCCTGTTGCACGGAATGCGGCACGAGGATGATGGTGTAATCCTTTTTTAATTCCTGCAACGCGGCTTCGACTTTTCCTGTGGAGATCGGGTCAAGTCCCGATGTCGGCTCGTCGAGGAGGATAATTTCGGGTTGTAGAGCCAGCACGCGGGCGAGGCAGACGCGTTGCTGCTGTCCGCCTGAGAGGGCGATGGCGGGGGCGTCGAGGCGGTCTTTCACTTCATCCCAGATCGCGGCGAGTTTGAGACTGCGCTCCACCGCTTCATCCAATTTGACGCGGCGTTTTTCGCCCGCGAGTTCCAGCGCATACGTGACATTCTCGCGGATGCTCATCGGCAGAGGCACAGGTCGCGCAAAGACCATGCCCACTTTGCGACGCAACGCGATCACGTCCAATTTTGGGTCGAGGATATTTTCCCCGTCAATGAGGATACGCCCCGACGAGGCTTTGACTTCGGCGAGATCGTTGAGTCGATTCAAACAACGGAGCAGGGTGGATTTGCCTCCGCCCGCGGGACCGAACAACACCGTCACCGCGTTCTGACGGATGTTGAGGCTGACATCCCGTAGCGACTCGGTGCCGTCGGAGTATTGGAGGGAGAGGGATTCGACAATTATCTTGTTCATTGTTTACGCAGTACGCAATACGCAATACGATACTCCGTACTGCGTATTGCGTAACGAATTCACCATTGTCTCCTCGCCCTCGCCCGCGAACGGATGACGGTGGCGATAAGATTCATGGTCAACACAAAGGCAAGCAACACAAGCGCAGTGCCGTATTGAATTTTTACTGGCATCTCAGGGACTTGCGTTGAGATCACAAAGAGGTGATATGGCAATGCCATCGTCGCGTCGAAGGGTGAGTTGGGGAGACGCGGCAAAAAGAACGCCGCGCCTGTGAACAAAATTGGCGCGGTTTCACCAACAGCGCGGTTGAGACCGAGGATGACTCCTGTGAGAATTCCAGGCAACGCTTCTTTCAACACGATTCGACGGATGGTCTGCCAGCGTGTCGCGCCGAGGGAGATGCTCACGGTGCGGAACGATTGCGGCACGGCGCGTAACGCCTCCTCCGCTGTGCTGATGATGACAGGCAGGGTCATGATCGAAAGTGTCAACGAGGCGGCGAGGATGGATGTGCCGAAGTTGAGGAAGAGCACGAACAGTCCCAGCCCGAACAAGCCGTAGACGACGGATGGAATCCCTGCGAGGTTGATGATGGCGATTCGAATCGTGCGAGTCAACGGCGTGTCGGAGGCATATTCTGAAAGATAGATCGCCGCCGCAATCCCCAACGGAACAGAAAATATGGCTGTGCCAAGTGCGAGATACAGCGTGCCGATGATGGCAGGCAGGATTCCGCCTTCGCGCATCCCGTCACGCGGAAAGCCTGTGATGAATTCCAACGAGATCGCGGGCGCGCCCTGGACGAGGATGTAGATGACCGTGCCCACAATGGGCAACACAGTGACCATCGCCATAAGGGTGATGGCGGTGAATCCGATTCGTTCGGTGAGGTGGCGGTTGAGGGTGAAGAGTTTGGCGATGGATTTCATAAATTGAACAGGTACAAAGCATTTTGTATGGAAACATATTCGCGACTGACGATGCTGGCAGTTTCGATGCCGATATTTCGCGCGAGATTTTGCAGTTTATTAAAATCTTCCCGACTAGCGTGAAGTTTTGCTTCATACGCATGACTGCCATTGACGACAAAATCGATCTCCGCGCCGTTCTTTCGTTGATAGTATTGCACTCTTTCCGTCTGCGGCAAATTCCAAAAAACAGCATTTTCAAACAAGGCGCCCTCGTCCACTTGGGAGAATTGACGAACGAGACCAGGGTCGCACACATAGATCTTTCCCGACTTGCGGATCTCCACGTCTTTATTAACCGTATGAGGCTTGATGATTTTGATGAAATACGTGCCTTCCAGAAAAGCCATGTATTCCATCAACGTCTGTCGCGCGACCCCCAAAACGGTCGCAAGTTTCTGGGCGTCGAATTTGGAGCCCGTCCGCTCCATGACCAGGAAAAGCAAATCTCTTAATTTATGACTCTTGCGAAAATCGCTAAATTGCAACACCTCCAATTGATAATAGGAAGTGAAAATATCATCGAGCGCGGCGCGTTTTTCAGCCTCGGTCGTTTTCACCACAACGCCTGGGAATCCGCCAAACTTCAAGTATTCATCCACATAGGATTTATAGGTGGCGTACAGGGCGGGCGACGCCTGCGTATATTTTTCCTGAGGCACGGGCGCCTGTTGAATTCGCAAGAACTCGGAAAAGTTCAGGGGATAGAGTTCGAAAATAAATTTGCGTCCTGACAACGATTCGGAAAACTGATTCTTCAGGTAAAAACTGGAAGACCCGCTCAAAATGAATTTGATTTGATAGGTATCAATGAGGTATTTCACAACGGAGGGCAGTTGTTTTACCCATTGGATCTCATCCAGAAACACATACGCGCGTGAATCTTTTTGCAAGCCAAGCAACTCCAGATTCTTTTTTACGGCGTTATAGTCCACTTCTTGAAAATAGAGTTGGTTGCGAGGATTTTCAAGGTCGAGATATAGTTTGTTTTGGGAAGGTATTTGTTCATAGATATAGTTAAGCAGGGTGGTTTTCCCGACCCGCCTCATTCCTGTAATAACAATTGCTTCAGGAGATTGAAGCACAGGAGCAATCGATTTGTAGATGTCTCTCTCGATAATCATATCTATACTTTACACAATGCCATACTTTTTGTCAAGCATGGTTAACAGAAAGTATTTTCCGTAGATTTACGCAGTTAACCTGTACCGCCGTAGTTGCACTGCGGCGGCGGCACGATTTGCTTGGCAAATCGAACTGCCCGCCAACTGCGTAAGTCCCGTTCAGGAAAGGATCCTCTCCGCCCGTTTCTTGGCGCGGAAGACAACCGACGAGGCGGCGATATTTACGCCTAACGAGATCAGGAACAACACCATACCGATGAAGAACAACGTGTGATAGTGGACGCTTCCATTTGCGACCTCGCCCATTTCCGCGGCGATGGTCGCCGTCATCGTGCGGACGGGGGAGAACCAACTGCCGAGTTTGACCGCCAGCACAGGCGCGTTGCCCGTCACCATCATCACGGTCATTGTTTCGCCGATGGCGCGTCCGATGCCGAGCATGACGGCGGTGAGCACGCCCGATTTCGCGGCGGGCAATGTCACGCGCCAGATCGTCTGCCAGCGAGTCGCGCCGAGCGCCCACGCGCCTTCACGATACGAACGCGGGACTGCGTCGAGCGCGTCCTCTGCCACGGACACGATTGTCGGCACGGCGATCCCGCCGAGGAGGATGGACCCAGTAAACGCTGTGAGACCAGTTGGAAGGTCGAGAAAGACGCGTAAGAATGGGGAGACGAGCAGAATCCCAAGAAATCCCAACACGACCGAGGGGAGTCCGCCAAGCAATTCCACAAGAGGTTTGAGAATCTCGCGCATCCATCGCGGGGCGATCTCCGCGATGTAGACTGCGGTGCCGATGCCCAATGGAAATGCGATGAGCATTGCACCGATGGTGACGACGAGCGAACCTGTGATGAGCGGCAAGATGCCGAAATAATTTTCGATGGGATACCAGCGCGCGCTGAAGAGGTTGGAGAGATTTACTTCGCCGAGAGTCGGGCTACCCTCGCGGATGAGGAAGAAAAAGATCAGCGCGACGAACACGATGGCTGAGTAGCCCGAGGCTTGGATGAGTCGCGTGATGACGTGTTCACGCCAGTTCAAAGATTTTTCCATTTTCTTTTTCCTACCACGAAGGACACGAAGGTCACTAAGGTCACTAAGGTTTAATGGTCAGCGCAACTTGAGGATTTCTTTTCGATCATCTTTCGAGCTGGTCTAGGGTAAGGCTTCACAACCATCGCTTAAACACAACTTTGTGTACTTCGTGTCCTTTGTGTTTAAAGATTTATTCCACAGGCACAAAGCCAAGTTCCGCCACGATTTCCTGCGCTTCGTCCGAAAGAATCCAATCGAGATATTCCTTGACGACGCCCGTCGGTTCGCCGTCCGTGTACATGTACAGATCGCGCGCAATCGGATAACTTTTATCGTTGACGGTTGCAATGGCGGGCAAAACGTATGGCACGCCGTCTTCTTTTGCGATGGCGATCATTTTCAAATCATGCGGCACGTAGCCCAAGCCATCATAGCCGATCGCGTTCGGGTTTTGACGCACTTCGAGAATGATACCCTCCGATGAAGGCAATAGCAATGTATCCGTTGAAAACAATGTTTTATTTTCTTTCTCACCCAACCGCAAGACCGTTTCTAAAAAATAGACATGCGTGCCAGAGTTGGTCTCGCGCGAAAGCCGCACGATGGGTCTGTCTTCGCCGCCGACTTCGATCCAGTTGTTGATTTTGCCGCTGTAAATATCGGCGATCTGTTGGAGCGTCAATTCTGAAACAGGATTTTCAGGATTCACGATCACCGCAATCGCATCACGCGCAATGACATGCTCCACAGGATTCACGCCGTTCGCCTTCGCCGCTTCGATCTCTTCCTCTTTGATACTGCGCGACGCGCTCGCAATGTCCACGGTGTTGTTGATGAGCGCGGCGATACCCGTGCCAGAGCCTCCGCCCGTCACCGAAATGCGCACATCGGCGTGTTCGTTTTGGTATCGTTCCGCCCACGCGAGCGCGAGATTCACGATCGTATCCGAGCCTTTGTTTTCGATATATTTTGTTGACGGGTTGGATGGGGATTGTGACGATGAACTACAAGAGACAATAATGAAAGAGGAAAGAAGAAAGAAAATAAAGATGCGCTTCATTGAGACGAATTATAGTCGAAAGCATTCACTGGATGAAGAACTGCGCTTCAGACTCCCTTCGGGCTGATTCTGTTTCTTCAACATTTTTCTCCGCTTCAGTCCCACATGGACGTAAATGTCCACGCTATTCCTACCAAGCCCGCTATTGCAGGTCAACAATTAAACTGAGCAATACATCAATCAGCCACAGACCCCGAAGGGGTGTCAGAGGCGGCAAATTTATGTCATCCCTTCGGGATTTGGATACTCATTTCGCTGTGTTTAGAATCTTGTCATCCCTTCGGGATTGGTTCTGTGGCAAAATTCATATCGGGTTTATCGCTAGTATCATTTATCAGTTTGCAAAAGTGGGCTTCATCCCTTCGACGCGGCTCAGGGCAAGCTTTCATCGTTTCGATGAACTCAACGCAAGCCTTGTTCTGATAAAATCTCCCCATGAGTTCGACTCAATCCGCCTTCTCCGTCCAAAACTTGGACTTTTACTACAACACCAACGCGAAGACTCTTTCGAACATCAACATCGAGATCCAGCCGCGCAAAGTGACCGCGCTCATCGGTCCGTCGGGATGCGGCAAGTCCACGTTTTTGCGCTGTCTCAATCGGATGAACGACACTATCGCAGGCACGCGCGTGGATGGGAAGATTTTCCTCAACGGTGAAGACATTTACGGCGAGAAAATGGACGTGGTCAATTTACGTCAGCGCGTGGGCATGGTGTTTCAGAAGCCGAATCCGTTTCCACAGTCCATTTACGACAACGTGGCGTTCGGTCCGCGCGTGATGGGTATGGATGTGGACATGGACAAGGTCGTCCGCGAAAGCCTCGAACGCGCCGCGCTGTGGGACGATGTGAAAGACGACCTCAAAGCCGACGCGTTGAGTCTCGCGCTGGGTCAGCAACAACGACTGTGCATCGCGCGTGTCATCGCCGTGCAACCCGAAGTGATCCTGATGGACGAGTCCACGTCCGCGCTCGACCCGATCGCCACCCTGCGCGTGGAGGAACTCATCGCCGAACTGAAACAGGATTACACCATCGTCATCGTCACGCACAACATGCAACAAGCCGCGCGCGTGTCCGATTACACAGGTCTGTTCTGGCTGGGGGAGCTGGTGGAGTTTTCAGAAACCAACTCCATGTTCACGAAGCCGAAGCAAGAATTGACGGAGGCATACATCACAGGGAGGATGGGATGAGGGGTAAACCAAGTAGACAGGTAAAAAAATAAACACGTAAACAAGGAACAGCGCGGACAATATTCAATGTCCGCGCTGTTCAATTACTATTTACCAATTACCACTTACCGCCTCACGAATGCTGTCCCTTCCAGAACTCATCATCCGTCGCTTTGATCTCTTTCATGTCACCCGTCACAATGAACACCGTCCGTTCGCAGATATTCGTCACGCGGTGGAGATTGGGCTTCACCTATCATTTAACGGCACAAGAGCCGGGGAGGAGACCCGGCTCTTGTGCGCTGAGGAGAGAATGAAACTATTTCCTGATCGTCGGCTGTTGCTTTGCGACCTCAACCTGCTGGCACAGGAAGGCGCGCCGCTTTTGAAATGTATCGGTGATGAAAACTGCGATGAGCATTGATGTCGCGGCGAACAGGAATATTTCCATGCGCACAGGATAGCACGGAGTCATCCACTTGTGCTTTGCAATAGGTTTGCGGACGCACAACAATTATGCAATGGTCGACCTAACGGAATCGAAAGGAAGGGATTTCGCAAGCCTTAAGAAATTTTGATCTGGCTGGACGCAGATCGGAAGACGTCAACTCGTTCGAGGTTTGACATAAAAGGAGCGCGTCTTTAGCAGTGGCGACTTTGTCGCTCTCGGGTAAAATTTATGGGAGGTGTTTTTTGAGCCTATATTTTCGCTTTTTTCTTGACCTATTTGGCGCGTGGATTAATATCGACATTTCATTATTGTTGAAAACATGGAGAAGGAATTGTTCATGACATCCAATCAATACGACGCAATCATCATCGGCGGGGGACATAACGGACTTGTCGCCGCCGCTTACCTAGCCAAAGCGGGCAAGAAAGTTGTCGTGCTGGAGCGCAGACACATCGTCGGTGGGGCGGCGGTGACGGAGGAGATTTTTCCTGGGTTCAAGTTCACCGAGTTTTCGTATGTGGTGAGTCTGTTGCGCCCAGAGATCATCCGTGATTTGGAATTGCCTAAGCATGGACTCAAAATCCTGCCGTTACCAAGCACATTCACGCCGATGGAAAACGGAGATTATCTCGCCGCGTGGGATGACCATGATCTAACCCGCCGTGAGATTTATCGTCACTCGCCGAAAGATGCAGAAGCGTATGATGAGTATGCGCGTGTGATGGCGCGTGCGGCAAAGGCGATCAAGCCGATCATCAATTTGATTCCGCCCGACCCATCCTCGTTAAGTATTCGTGACATGCTGGGATTATTGAAAGTCGGTCAATATGCGGCAAGTTTAAAAGAAAAAGAACTTTATACGATTGCCAAACTCGCCACACAATCATCCGCGGATTTGCTTGAAGAGTGGTTCGAGACCGACGCGCTCAAAGGGACAAAAGCCGCCAGCGGAATCATCGGTACATTTTTAGGTCCGCGCTCGCCTGGGACGGCGTATGTTCTGCTCCATCATTACATGGGCGAAATTGACGGCGCCTTCCGCGCGTGGGGTTTTGCCAAGAACGGCTCTGGCGGAGTCAGCGGCTCCATTCTTAACGCGGCGCAAGCGCTCGGGGTGGAGATCAGAGTTGGTTGTTCGGTGAGTCAGGTCAAGGTCAAGAATGGAAGCGCAGTGGGCGTCATCCTTGAAAATGGCGACGAGATTCAATCCAAAGTCGTCATGTCTGCCGCCGATCCAAAGCGGACGTTCCTGCAATTTGTTGAACAAAAATATTTGCCCGATGATTTTGTCACGTCCATTCAAAATTTTCGCACGCGCGGTTCGTCGGGAAAAGTTAATATCGCGTTGAGCGAACTGCCAAACTTTACGGCGATGCCGTTTGAAAAGGGACACGAATCGATCCTGCATCGCGGCGCGGTTTCGATCAGCCCGAGCATTGACTATATCGAGCGCGCGTATGACGACGCGAAGTATGGTCAGATTTCGAAGCGACCGTATCTCGATATGATTTTCCCTTCGATGATTGACCCCGATATGGCGCCGCCTGGTCAGCATGTGATGTCGTGTTTTGTGCAATATGCGCCGTATGATTTGGAGGGCGGATGGAACGATGAAAAACGAAACGAACTCGGTGAAGCCGTGATCTCAACCATCGAGCAATATGCGCCAAACATTCGCAAATGTATTGTGGGCATGCAAGTCATTTCGCCGAAAGATATCGAACGCATCGCGGGCATCACGGGCGGAAATATTTTTCACGGCGAGTTGTTGCTGCATCAAATCTTTTTCCTGCGCCCCACGCCGCAATGGGCAGATTTCCGCACGCCGCTCAAAGGATATTATTTCGGCGCCAGCGGCGCGCATCCTGGCGGCGGAGTCATGGGCGCGGCGGGGATGTTGGCGGCGAAGGAGATTTTGAAGGATGGTAATTAGTAAGTGGTAATTGGAGATTGGAGAATTGGAGATTGGTAATTGGTAATTGGAGACTAGAGACTGGAGATTGAGAATTAGAGGATTGGAGAATTGGTTTGAGGATAAAGAGCCGCTTCGGTCTTGACTGGAAGTTGGTTCTGTTGAGTGGAGTTTAGTCAAGTCTTTGGACTAAGTTCTTAACACTGACACCCTATCACATACCATGGAATCATTTGGCCATCCCTCAAAATCCCACCAGCCTACTTGAGGTCCAACCTTGTAATAATAATCCCATAGGATAATGGCTGGTTGACTCACGATAGCTGCAATAATTGCGCCACCTGCTTGAGGCAATCCTACAATATTAACTTTTGCACGCCATGTTTTTGTTTCTGGAAAGAATTCTTGAACAATTTCCTGAGGCCAGAATCTTTCACCTAAAAGTGTTCTTTCATGAAATACACAATAAAGTCTTAATGTTCCAGGAGGAGGCATCACTTGGTATGTACCTTTTACTTCTGTTGTGGTTCCTGATACAGTTTCATTCTTTGGATAAATAATTTTGATACCATAATCAACAGTGAGGTATGAATCTTGAGAAACAGCTGCATTTTTATAATTAACCCATTCCTGTTTCAATTGGTCATTGGCTTTATCTTTAGTGCGAGCAGTAATCAATGCGGCAAGAATTGTAGCAATAGCACCAATAATTCCCGTAATAATAGTTGCTTCCATATTAATTCTCCTGCATGATTTCTAATTAATTGTAGCTTAGATATTCCGATTAATAGTATAGACTAAATCGACTGAATCAACAATGTTATCCTTCAATTCTTAACAAAGGAATCATTCATGACAAATTACTACGACACCATCGTCATCGGCGCGGGGCGGGGTGAGCGGGGCTAAAGCCGCCCGCTCAGTACATGGAAGCCCTTCGGGCTTCGAGCAAGTCCGCTTCAGCGGACTTCCACGAATTGAGGCAGGGCTTCAGCCCGACGGACAAAGCAAGCAAAGTACATTGCAATAAAAAGGAATTTTATGTCAAACATTTATGACTACATCATCATCGGCGCGGGGCATAACGGATTAGTCGCCGCCGCGTATCTAGCCAAGCAAGGCAAAAAAGTTTTGGTCCTCGAACGCCGTTCCATCATCGGCGGTTCGGTGGTGACTGAATCCTTCGGCGAAAATTTTCAAGCGGATTCGATCCACGCGGGCGGAAGTCTGCGACCTGACATAATCAAAGACCTAAAACTCGCCTCACACGAACTTCAAGTTGACTCTGTCCATCAGCCTTTTATTGCGCTCCAATCTGCAAGTCACGCTTCAAGCGTGACCTACGCGGATCATCTGGTTCTCGACCCTGACCCCGTCAAAGCCGCCGAAGCGATAAAGAGATTCTCTGAAAAAGATGCGAGTAGATGGAATGAATTCGTCCGCTTTATGGATAAAGCCGCGAGCATTCTCGATGTCGCATACGCCACCATCATGCCGCGCTTGCCGAAGAATATGAGTCTACGCGATGGCTATGGACTTTTGGAATTGGGTCTCGAACTTCGTTTGGCTGGCAGAAAAGACATGCTCAACTTTATCCGCGCCTTGCCCATGTCTGCTCAAGAGTTAGTGGAGGAATATTTTGAATCGGAAATTATCCGCGCCGCGATTGCTTCGGTGGCGATTCACGGCTCCACGCTGGGACCGATGTCTGCTGGGACGGGATACACGTTAATCCATAATTGGTTGAATCGTGGCGGGCTGGCGAATCCCCCTCTCCCTGCGGGAGAGGGGCTAGGGGTGAGGGGAATTGGCGCAATCACCCAAGCGCTTGCAAATGCAGTCAAATTTTTTGGCGGCGAGATACGAACCGATTCCGAAGTTGCCAAAATCAAAATCAAAAATCAAATCGCCAAAGGAGTAGTTCTTGCAAACGACGAAGAAATTTCTGCGGATGTGATTCTCTCCTCCGCAAACCCGAAGCACACCTTGCTCAAACTCGTCGGCGCGCAGGATCTGCCGCCTGAATTTGTCTGGCACACACAATCCATCAAAATGCGCGGATCGGTGGCGAAGATTCATTTGTTATTGAATGAACCCGTAGGGGCGGACCTGCGTGTCCGCCCAGAGCAGGGCAATCACACAGGATTTCCCCCACAGGGAACATTGTGCGTCGCACCTTCCATAAAATATTTGGAAAAGGCTTACGACGCGGCGAAATACGGCGAAATTTCAGAAAAGCCCTATCTTGAAATCACAACTTCGGGGAATGTGGTTTCGATTCATTTCCAATTCGCGCCATATCAGTTAAAAACTGGAGACTGGAGACTGGAGACCAAAAAAGTTGAGAAACTTGCAATAGACACTCTGGCGGAATACTTCCCCAATCTCAATTCTCTAATCTCTAATTCTCATGTAATTACGCCTCTTGATTTGGAAACCACGTACGGTCTCACCGAAGGCGACATCAACCACGGACAATTACAACTTGACCAATTTTTATTCATGCGTCCGATTCCAGGCTGGTCGAATCACAAAACGCCGATTGATAATTTATATCTGTGCGGAAGCGGAGTCCACGGCGGAGGCGGGGTCAGCGGGGTGAGCGGAAGGAATGTAGTGAAGGTGTTGAATTAGAATCAAAACATCCGAAGCCGCGAAGACTTCGGATGTTTTCCGTGGGGCGGGATGCCATCCCGCCTTTTTGCCGAAGTGACTGTCACGTTAAACGTGACAGTCACTTTTTTACTTTGCCACCGTCAACACTATGCCATTCTGCGAAGGATCGTAGATCAACAACCCTTCATCAATTTGATTCGACGGGATGCCAGCCTTGTCCACGCGCGCGACGACATCGTCGTACGCTTGTTGATTCGGCAACTCGATGGTGAAGAAACGCAGACCCACCGCGTCGGGCGGAGGCGGCGGCGCGCCGCGTCCCTGCCACGTGTTGAGTCCGAGATGGTGATGATATCCGCCCGCGGAAACGAACGCCATTTGAAAATCTTTGACGTTGCCCATCACATCGAATCCAAGAACGCCGTGATAGAAATCCACCGCTTCATCCAAATTGCGCACATGCAAATGGACGTGACCGATTCGCGCGTCGGGCGGGATGGGCGCGTCCAGCTTGTCGCCTTCGTTCAAATTCTCGAACAGCGCGTCCACATCGAGCGGCTCGCGCCCATCGCTGAGGGAACCGTCTTTGCGGAGCGTGATGTATTTTCCATCTTTCATCGTCCACGTGCCGTCTTCGGGCGACTCGGCGTATAGTTCGATACCGTTGTGTTCAAGATCATCGAGATACGTGGTCTTCGTCATAATATGATCGGTGGGCGAGTTGGGATATTTCAACGCGAACAGACGACCGACCGCGATCGCCAACTCGCGGCGATTCGGAAACAGGTACGCGACGTGATACAACCCCGTCACGCCTCGGTATTTCTTGACGTCTGCCTGCTCCACCAACCTCAGCATGTCCGCCCCTCCAGCGCCCAGCCCCGCTTTTCCGTTTTCCTTCCAGTGCAGTTTGAATCCCATCGCCTGTTGATAGAAAGCGATCTGGTTGTCGAGGTTCGCCACCGTGAGCGAGATATGCCCAATCTTGGTTTTCGGGTGGATTGAGAACTCTGATTTTGTTTCTGTTTGTGTTTGGTTCATATTTTCTCCAGCGCAATTGAGACGACTTCGCAACCGACAAACTTTCCCCACGTGGAGAAATTTCAGCCACAGAGAACACAGAGATTTTGAGATTTTCTCTGAGAACTCTGTGCGCTCTGTGGCTAAGCCAGATTTACTTTCGCAAGGACGATGGTGATAAAATCCGCTTCATGCCCAAGCCTGTCATATTTTCGATAGACGACGACCCCTCCGTTTTAAACTCCATCGAACGTGACCTGCGCTCGCACTACGGGCAGGATTATCGCATCCTCCCTATTAATTCTGGCAAAGCGGCTCTCGATTATTTGAAGAAGATGGAACAGCGCAACGAGACCGTCGCGCTGTTTTTGGTTGACCAGCGTATGCCCGAAATGAGCGGCACTGAGTTTCTCGCCGAAGCGATGAAGACCTATCCGCAAGCCAAACGAGTCCTGCTCACCGCCTACGCCGACACCCAAGCCGCGATTGACTCGATCAACGAGGTGCGGCTCGACTATTATCTGATGAAGCCGTGGCATCCGCCAAGCGAACGGCTGTATCCGATTCTGGATGAATTGCTTGAAGACTGGAAAGCGCATGTGCGGATGCCGTACGAGGGAATCCGCGTGGCGGGGACGTTGTGGTCGCTGGGCAGTCATCAAGTAAAAGATTTTCTCACGCGGCACCAGATTCCCTATCAATGGCTCGACATTGAAAAAGATTCCAACGCGCAAAAGTTAGTCGAGGGCGTTTCGGCTGAGACGAAACTTCCCGTCGTCTTTTTCCCCGATGGCAAAACGTTGATCGAACCCAACCTGCAAGAACTCGCAGACAAAGTCGGTTTGCAAACGCGCGCTGCGCTTCCGTTTTACGATATCATCATCATCGGCAGTGGACCTGCGGGTCTCGCCGCGGCGGTGTATGCAGGCTCAGAGGGATACAAATGCTTGGTCATCGAGAAAGCCGCGCCAGGCGGGCAGGCAGGCTCAAGCCCACGGATCGAAAATTATCTCGGCTTCCCAACGGGAATCTCTGGCGACGATCTCACGCGCCGCGCGGTCACGCAGGCAAAAAAATTCGGGGTCGAGATTCTGTCGGCGCAGGAGGCAAGCCAGATCGTCGTGAAGGAATCGTATCGCATCGTCAAGTTAAAAGATGGGGCTGAGATATCCTGTCACGCGGTGTTGATCGCAACGGGCGCGTCGTTCCACATGTTGAAGATGCCAGGCGCGGATGCGCTCACAGGCGCGGGAATTTATTACGGCGCGGCATACACCGAGGCGATGAATTACAAAGACGGCGATGTGTTCGTGGTGGGCGGCGCGAACTCTGCCGCGCAGGGCGCGATCTATTTGAGTCAATTCGCGCGCAAGGTCACGGTGCTGGTGCGCGGGCACGAACCCACCGCGTCGAAACATCTCGTGGACGCGATGCGCGGCAACGCGAAAATCGAAATTCTCACCGACACCGATCTGCTCGAAGTGCAGGGAAGCAACACGCTCGAAGCGATCGTCATCAAAAACACGAAGACGGATGAAACGCAAACATGCAACGCCTCGGCGTTGTTCGTGTTCATCGGCGTGCGCCCGCAAAGTCAACTGGTGGCGGATTTAACTCTACGCAGCGACAAAGGATATATTTACACAGGTCCCGATTTGATGAAGGATAAGAAAACGCCTCAAGGCTGGACCCTCGAACGGGATCCGTTTCTTTTGGAAACCTCCACGCCTGGAATTTTCGCGGCAGGCGATGTGCGCTACGGAACCAATCACCGCGTCGCCTCCGCGGTTGGCGAGGGCGCAATTGCTTACGCGTTGATGAAGGAGTATTTGAAGAGTCTATAATACTTCGCTGGTTGAGCGCAAGCAGTCGAAACCAGCAGTATTCAAGTTATATGATTGTTCACATGTGGCACGGTGGTTTCGACACCGCACCTGCGGTGGGTGCAGGTGTACGACACCCGCTTCGCTCGTGTCTACTCAACCACCGATATAGAATAAAAAAGCCCCCGCTTTCACGAGGGCTTGATCAAACTATTTTCGATGTTCTTGCGCAAAACGGCGCAACGCATCTGCTAAGAGTTGTTGATAGTTCTTGCCTTGCGCCTTGAACCATTGCGCAACATCGGGTTCGACTTCTACCAGAACCTTGACCTTGTCTTTCGGGATCCGCCATTTTGCAGACTGGAAGAACTCTTCAGTCAATGGCGGAATATCCGACGTGTCAATCATATCGTCGGTCAGGGCATCAAAGCGATCCAAATTGGTTTTTATGTTCTTGTTCATAATATTCTCTCTCACTCAAAGTTGCTTTTCTAAATGAGATGATGCGAATGGTATCCTCGTCTGGCTCGGTGAACACAACCACAACAACACGATTTTCCATTAGTCCAACGCCGATCCAGCGGTCCTCGCCGTACTCTTCTCTTTTGTCGAGGTCAACCAGCATCGGCGATTCGAACACTTTGTAGGCATCGGCAAAATCAAGTTCATGCTTTTTGACATTGGTTTCGTTTTTCTGCCGATCCCAAATGTACTTCATGAGGAAAGTATAGCACGATTCAATTCAGCGTGAGACAATAAGGCATGAACCTCTCCGACCTCCGCAAATCCGCCCTCTTCGAAGGCTTGACCGACCAGGAGTTGCAACAACTCATGGAGGATGCCAAGCCTGTCTCTTTGCGCGCGGGGGAGTTTCTGATGAGGCAGGGAGATGACGGCGACGCGGCGTTCGTGGTGGTGAGCGGCGAGTTTGAGGTCAGCAAACAATCGGGGCAGTCGCTCATCAAAATTGACGTGCGGAATCCAGGCGATGTGTTGGGCGAGATGGCGTTGCTCTCGCGATCACCGCGTTCGGCAAGCGTCCAGGCGATCACCGATTGTGAAGTGTTGCGAATTTCACCCGAAGCCTTCGAAAATTTACTGTCCACGAGTTCGACGGCGGCGTTGGCTGTTTTGCATTGGGTGATGAACCGTCTCAGCCAGAACGATGCCTTGCTTCATCAACAGGAACGGATGGCGGCGCTGGGAACATTGAGCGCGGGACTGGCGCACGAGTTGAACAATCCCGCCGCGGCGGCGCAGAGGAGCGCGGCTGAGTTGCAGAGGACGCTCGTCAAGTGGCAGGCGTTGACTCACGAGATCGAATCGGTCGCGTTCAAAGAGAATCAAACGGACTGGTTGAATCAATTGATGAGCGAGTCGGCGCGGCGATTCGAGTCGCGGGTCAAACTTGAGGCGTTGGAAAAAATTGACTTGGTGGACCAGCTTCAAGCGTGGTTGGAAGCGAGTGGAGTTGAATCTGCGTGGGAACTTGCGCCTGCAATGGTCAACTGTGGGTGGACGATCGAATCGCTGAAAGAGTTGAAGACATCCGTATCATTCCAGTTGTCCGTTCAGTGGCTTGGCGCAAGTTGCTTGATGATGGAATTGCTTTCGGAAGTGCAGTTGACCGCCGCGCGTGTTGCGGGGATCGTGCGCGCGATGAAATCATATTCCTATCTCGATCAGGCGCCGCTGTTGGAAGTGGACGTGCATGAGGGACTCGAAAACACGCTGGTCATCATGCAACACAAATTGAAACAAGGCGTAACGGTGAAGCGCGAGTATGCGCCCAACCTGCCGCGCATCGAAGCGTACGCCAGCGAGTTAAATCAAGTGTGGACGAATATTATTGATAACGCTGTGGACGCGATGGATGGAAGCGGTGTGATCATTTTGCGAACATATATTGAAGACCATAATGTAGTCGTTGAAATCATGGATAACGGTCCCGGTATTCCTGAGGATATTCTGATGCGAATCTATGAGCCGTTCTTCACCACCAAGCCGCCAGGGAGCGGAACGGGACTCGGCTTGCACATCTCGCACGACATCATCGCCAATCATCATCGCGGGCAGTTGCTGGTGAAGTCGAAGCCAGGCGAGACCGTGTTCAAGGCAGTGTTGCCGATTAAAATTTCATAAACACATAGGTGGTCGAGTAGTCCCGCGTGCAATTCGCGGGACGTATCGAGATCACAGGTACGCATACAAACTTTTGCAACAAGAATTATGTTACGGCATGGTGATCTCGATACGTTCTTCGTCTCCGCTGCCGCATCGACAGGCTCAGCGCGGCGGCTTCGCTCAGGACTACTCGACCACCGAAATATGAATGAAAAGGAGAATTAAACAATGAACAGCGAAAAAGAAATGAAAGATATCCTTTTATCGGCAAAGACGGTTGCGGCGGTGGGATTATCGTCGAACCCCGCAAAGGAAAGTTTTGGAATTGTGCAATATCTCAAAGATCAGGGATATAAAATCATTCCTGTGAATCCGTCCGCAAACGAGATCATGGGCGAGAAGGCGTATCCCGATCTATCTTCCATCCCCGAAGCGGTGGACGTGGTGCAGGTCTTTCGCAAGCCCGAGGATGTGCCGCCTGTTGTGGAGGAAGCCATCAAGATTCGCGCAAAGGTGGTGTGGATGCAGGAGGGCATCGTCAACGAAGAAGCCGCGCAGAAAGCGCGCGAGGCGGGATTGCAAGTGGTGATGGACGCCTGCATGCGATCTGCCCATCGCAGATTATTCCGGGCAAAGCCGCTCGGCTTGTAGAAGCGGGGCAAGGAGATTGGGGTAGAATTACCCCGATGAATCTCAATAAGCAAGATGTTTTTTGGACACTTCCGACTGCCCTCGTTTCGGGGGCAGTTTTGTCGTGGTTTCAGGGGGCAAATTGGTTGCCGGGCTGGCTCGGTTTCTCTGCCCTCTTTTTGCTGGCATTGCTAGCGCTTGTCGCCTCCACAAAATGGGCGGGAGGCGGAAGAACCCTGGCTTGGATCGCGGCGTTTGCGTTTGCCATCCGTTTGGCGGGCGGTGTCGCGGCGTATGAACTGTTGCCTGTCTACGGGTATCAAAATTCCAAAGATGGTTTGGCTGGCTACACTTACACCGACGCGCACCGGCGCGATGAGCAGGCGTGGAGGTTGGCGGTTTCAGACGAGCCGGTCTTCGACGCGTTCAGCCGGGAGTATTCCTCCGATCAATATGGCGGGCTGTTGGCGTTGAGCGGGTTTGTCTACCGTTACCTTTCACCTGACGCGCACCGCCCATTGATGATGATCCTGCTGGCGGCGTTCGTTGCCGCGCTGGGACTTCCATTTTTATGGAAGGCGGCAGGCGCGACGTTTGGCAACAAAGCGGCATGGGCATCTGTGTGGATCTTCGCGCTGTACCCTGAATCCGTTTTGTTGGGCGGCTCTGCCATGCGCGAACCATATTTGATGACCTTATCTGCGGTGGCGTTTTGGGGATTCGTTTTTGGAGCGCAATCGGACGGCAAGCCGTCTGACTCCAAAGCGCCGCGAATTGCTCTTGGTCTCAGCCTCCTCGGCATGTTGCTCTTTTCTCCATCGGTTGCCGTAGCGACGCTGTTCATCTTCGCAGGCTGGATGTTCTTCTCACGCGAACGCGCGAGCATCTCGTGGAAGCCGATCCTCATCTTCGCGATTGTGTTTCTGATCGGTTTGTTCGCGCTATCGTCGTCGCTCAATCGGAAGGGTGTGTTCGACACGACCTCTCCGTTATCTGTGCTCAACGATTGGATTCAACTCTCGGTCAAATGGAATGTCTATCAGATCGAGCGCGAATCGGGCTGGGTGCAAAAACTGTTCGACGAGATGCCTGAGGGGGTGCGACTTCCGTTCGTCGCGGTCTACGGGATTCTTCAACCCGTGCTCCCCGCCGCGCTGGTCGTGCCGACGCTCCCGATCTGGAAGATCATCTACGTGTTGCGCGCGCTGGGATGGTATGCCCTGCTTCCCCTGTTGATCCTTTCGACGTTAGCCGGGGCAAGCCTCCCCGTCGGAGCGAAGCGTGGCGAGAACAGCCGCGCCATCTTCATCTGGCTCTCGCTTCTTGTCTGGACGTGGATCCTGCTCGCCGCTCTTCGAGGTGGAGGCGACCAGTGGGATAATCCGCGCTATCGGACGATCATGTTCATGTGGCAGGCTCTCATCGCGGGAATTGTTTGGGTGTGGTGGCGCGAGACTCGCAATGCATGGTTCGCGCGCGTGGTCGCGTGCGAGGTAATTTTCATTTTGATCTTCACGCAATGGTACGCGAGCCGATATTTTTATGTGGGCGGACAACTGCCGTTTGCCGTGATGATCGCGTTGATCGTTGGCTTGTGGGGGGCTATTCTGGGCGGCGGTTGGTGGCTGGATAAACGGCGCGCGATGGAATCGTCCCACAGGTTTCCTAACGAAACTCAGTGATTCAAAAAACCTGTGGGACGTTTTATCGGTTATAATTCAGTCACTGAATTTTGGATTAGGAGATTTATGCCCACCGCTCTCATTACAGGCATCACAGGTCAAGACGGTTCGTACCTCGCCGAGCTATTGCTTGCCAAAGGCTATCGCGTGATCGGCGTGGCTCGTCGTTCCAGCACGATGACCTATGAACGCATCAATCATTTACTGGACGACATCACCGTTGTTCAAGGCGACTTGCACGATCAAGGCTCATTGCTTTCGTTCCTCGAAGAATACAAACCCACCGAAGTGTATAACCTCGCCGCGCAATCGTTCGTGCCGACCTCGTGGAACCAGCCCGCGTTGACGGGCGAGATCACCGCGCTTGGCGTGACGCGCATGTTGGAAGCCATCCGCTTCATCAACCCGAAGATCCGTTTTTATCAGGCGTCGTCGAGCGAGATGTACGGCAAGGTGCTTGAAGTGCCGCAAAGCGAAGAGACGCCGTTCTATCCGCGCAGTCCGTATGGTGTGGCGAAAGTGTACGGACATTGGATCACCGTCAACTATCGCGAGTCGTTCAATATGTTCGCCGTTTCGGGGATTCTGTTCAATCACGAGAGTCCGCGCCGCGGATTGGAATTCGTCACGCGCAAGATCGCCGACGGCGTCGCCCGCATCAAACTCGGACTGGCGAAGGAACTCCGCCTCGGCAACCTTGAAGCCCAACGCGATTGGGGCTTTGCGGGCGATTACGTCGAAGCCATGTGGCGCATGTTGCAACTGGATGAACCCGACAACTTTGTCATCGGCACGGGCGAGACCCATGCCGTGCGCGAGTTTTGCGAGATCGCCTTCGCTCATGTGGGCTTGGATTACAAAGAATTCGTCGTGCAAGATGAACGCTTCTACCGCCCCGCCGAAGTGGACCTGTTGATCTCCGACCCCTCGAAGGCGCGCTCCAAGTTGGGCTGGGAGCCTTCTGTCAGCTTCAAGGAACTCGTCACGATGATGGTGGATGCAGATCTTGCGCGCTTGAACGGCAAATAATCTTCAATGAAGTCTGAAAGAAAACTTCCGCTCATCGAGATCATCACATTGCTGGGGGTGATTCTCTTTGTAGCGAGATCGTTGTATTTTGCTCACTCCTCCCTCTCCATCGGCGATGAAGGCGCGTATCTCTTCAAGGGACTTGTCTTCGCCCGCGGCGAATTTGTTCCCTTTGAAGATTATGGTTATTGGACGAACAAAGCGCCGCTCGCCTTTTTGATCCCTGGCGAGATTCAATATTGGCTCGGCGCTGGCTTGCGCGAGGCGCGTTACTTTGCGCTCGCCGTCAGTTTCTTCATGCTGGCAGGCGTGTGGATTCTGACGAATCGCCTGGGCGGAAAAAAATGGACGGCAGTCGTCATATGGGTCTTTGCGCTCTCCGATGCGAACACATCGATTTATAGTCAGGCGCTGTCGCAAGGACTCGTCGCGTGTATGCTCACGTGGGTATTCGTTTGCGCGCTCGGCGAGAAACGTCCGTTGTGGCAATTGATCCTTGCCTCGTTGTTCTCCGTTGTGATTGTGATGACACGGCAGAACATGGTTGTTTTTCTTCCTCTGCTCGCGCTGTACATTTTTTGGCAACATGGAAAGAACGCGGGCGCATGGTCGCTGGCTTCGAGCGCGGCTTTGTTCATTCTCTTTCACATCATCTACTGGCCCAACATCATGCAGTTGTGGTCGTTGTGGTTGCCCGAATCGTTGACTCCTTTCCTAAACTATTCGCGCCCGTTTGCAGTCTTTGGATACGATACCTTTGAAATTGGAAACCTGAGTCGCATCCAATCGATTGCCATCGGCATTCAACATCACTTCTTCCTCTTGTGCGGATTCGCAGGTGCGTTGATTCTTTTTCCACCAAGATCAAAATGGAAGAGTGCGAGTCAATTCAAGATCGCGATATTTTTGGGCTTGTCGTTCATCGCATTGTTCCTCATGCACACATGGGCGTCGTTGTTCAATCAATTTTGCATCCAATGTTTTTCGCCGTATCAAATGTTTTATTCGGTTGCGGGGTTGTTATTCATTGTCATTGTCTTTTCCAACGGCATCTACGACTCGACCTTCCGCCGTGCACTTCTCATCGTTATGCTGTTGCTCTTCTCCGCAGGGCTTGCATCATATTATTTTCAACGGATCGGCGAATGGTCGCTCGCAACGATTCAATTTCCGCGCGTGAATAGCGCGGGTCAATTCACATTTGCATCGCTTGGCGAAATCCTCACATACATTTTCAATTTGCCGCTCGATGTTCAAAAACGCGTCGGCGCGGCATTCACAGGCGCGCATGCTGGAATCATTCTCCTGATCCTCTACTGGATCGTCCAACGATTCTCCCTCCTCAAAATCTGGACGGGACAAAACGCTTCTCTCGCGACCCTCAACCTGTTTCTCCTCGTCGGCGTGATTCTCCCCCCCGCCGCAAACGCAGGGACGTACGCCACTCCATGCTCAACGAACTTTCTAACGTATTACGAGCAGGCAGGGCATGCTCTCGCAGACGCGATTCCGCCAGATAGTTTGATCTACTGGAAGGGAAGCGGCAGGCACATTGCCATGCTGTTGTACATGGACGATGTTCGCTTCTTTCCTCCGCAGATCACGGCGGGAGCGGGCTACGTCCGCGCGGGCGACCCCGAGCGGTTGCTCCGCTTCGGCTTGTTCAACGATGAAATGGATTTGCAGTGGCGGGAATCTGCCGATTACTTTATTATTTGGAAAGGCTATCCAAATACGAATCTGGACGATTTTCAAAACGACCCGCGCTACGAGCCTGTCCCGTTCGATATGGAAAACCTCGACCAGTGTGAAGATGTGCTGTACTTATTTAGGAAACGTCCATGAATCTCTCCCTTGTGATCCCCGTCTACAATGAAGCGGCAAGCCTCCCCTTGTTGTACGACGCGATCGAAAAAGCGTTGAAGCCTCTCAAACAACAATGGGAGGTTATCTTCGTTGACGATGGAAGCCGCGACAATAGTCTCGACGTGTTACGATCGCTCGCCGAGAAGAATCCGAATCATGTGTGTGTGCTGGTCTTCCGCCGCAACTTCGGGCAGACCGCCGCCATCTCGGCAGGCATTGACCACGCGCAAGGCGAGACCATCGTGTTGATGGATTCCGACCTGCAAAACGATCCCGCTGATATTCCGCGTCTGTTGGCAAAACTGGACGAAGGCTACGATCTCGTCAGCGGCTGGCGCAAGGATCGTAAAGACAATCGCCTCACGCGCACCATCCCATCGAACATCGCCAACGGATTGATCTCCACCGTAACGGGCGTTCACCTGCACGATTACGGATGCACGCTGAAAGCCTATCGCCGCGAAGTGCTGGGCGGATTCCGTTTGTACGGCGAGATGCACCGCTTCATCCCCGTGTTTGCGCATTCCGTTGGCGCGCGCATCACCGAGATTCCCGTCAGTCACCACCCGCGTCAATTTGGCAAAGCAAACTACGGCTTGGACAGAACCGCGAAAGTCATCCTTGACCTGTTCACAGTGAAATTCCTGCTTGAATATTCGCACAAACCCATTCGCTTGTTCGGCGGCGCGGGTGTGGGACTCATGCTGTTGGGCATGCTCGATCTTGCGTATGTGTTCATCCGCCGCACATTTTTTGGCGTGCCAGCATCCACGTCGCCGTTGTTGTTGATCGGCGTGATGTTGTTCATTCTGGGCTTTCAATCCATTCTCATGGGCTTGATCGCCGAATTGCTCGCGCGAACGTATCACGAGTCGCAACAAAAACCGACGTACACCCTGAGGGAGATCATTCAGGGGAAAAAGAAGAAAAAATGATCGGCTGGTTTTCAAAAAACAAGAATCTGATTCTGCGCGTGTTTGGCACCGCGTTGGCGATCCTTTTGATCGTCCTGCTCATCGAACGCGAAGGGTGGAACGAGATCACAAGTTCGTTGAAAGAAATTTCACTCCCTGTTTTTGCATTGGCATTGCTTTCCTTGTTGGTCTCGCGCCTGTTCGTTATTTTGCGCTGGCATGTTCTGCTTCGTTCGGGCGGCGTAGATATTCCATTTTCAAGAACCGCTCAATTAACTCTCACAGGTTTGTTCGCGTCCAACTATCTACCCACCACCATCGGCGGCGACGTGGTGCGTTTGGGCGGAGCCATGCGCCTCGGCTATGACCGCGCGGTTTGCCTCGCCTCCATTGCCGCAGACCGCGTCATCGGCATGGCGGGCATGTTCTGCGCCGTGCCATTCGGACTCATCCCCGCGTGGGGTATGCTGCACGCGACGCCTCTGCAACTCAGCGCCATGCCTCCGTTCGTCGCAAAAGTCACCGACTTCATCCGCCGCACACTTCATTCATTTTCCATCTGGCTCAAACAACCCGCCGCGCTGATCTCGTCCCTCCTCTACACGTGGGGCAACATGATCTTTATCTTTGCCTCGTTGTACATAATCATCGAAGGCTTGGGCGAACACGTTTCCTATTCGCTCGTCGCGGGTATCTGGAGTCTCACCTATTTTGTTACCATCATCCCAGTTTCAATCAATGGTTTTGGCGTACAAGAACTTACGCTTGCCTTTTTGCTTTCGCGGGTTGCTGGCGTCAGTCCTGCTGCGAGTTTGGCTGTTGCTGTGTTGATTCGCATCGTCTTCCTTGTAGCAAGTTTGCCCGGCGCGGCGTTTCTCCCCTCCGTGTTATCCGCCATGTCTGACCCCAACGCAAACTCCTCCAAAGGGTCATCGTAACCATGCGCATCCTCGTTTTGAATCACGAGTTTCCTCCAGTCGGTGGCGGGGGTGGACGCGCGGCGGAAAGCATTTGCCAAACTCTCGCGAGGCGCGGTCACAACATCAAAGTGTTAACTTCACACTTCAAAGACCTGCCGCGCGAAGAACAACGGGATGGATACGACATCCTTCGGATTCCCACACTGCGGACTCAAGCCTTCCGCGCGAGTTTTCTCTCGATGGTCGTCTACGTTCTTTCGGGACTTTGGGCTGGGCTCCGCCTTGTCCGCCTTTTTCACCCCGACGTGATCCACGTCCACTTCGCCGTTCCAGCAGGCGCGCTCGCGTGGATGCTTTCGCGGCTCACAAAAGTCCCTTACGTGTTGACCGCTCACCTCGGCGATGTGCCAGGCGGCGTCCCCGAAAAAACGGGCGACTGGTTCCGCTGGATTTTTCCCACCACGCGCTGGATCTGGCACGACGCAAGCGCGAGAGTTGCAGTCAGTGAGTTCACGCGGAGCCTCGCGCTCAAACACTACAACGAAGAAGTTCTCGTCATCCCCAACGGAATAGATGTGGATGGTGAAAGCCAATCTTCGATTCGAATCAACAATCCTCCCGTGATCGTCTTCGCCGGTCGCTTCATGGAACAAAAATCTCCGTTGATGATCGTCCAAATCCTGAACGAAATAAAAGACCTCCCATGGAAATGCGTGATGATCGGCGACGGACCTTTAATGCCTGAAGTGAAAAAATCCATTTCAGAACTTGAGTTAGGGAATCGTTTCGTATTAACAGGCTGGATCACGCCCGACGAAGTGATGAAACAGTTCGAGCAGAGTGACATCCTTTTCATGCCCTCGCTTTCAGAGGGACTTCCCGTCGTCGGGGTGCAGGCATTGTCGAAGGGACTCGCCATCGTCGCCAGCCGCGTCGGCGGGTTTGTTGACCTGGTGGATGAAAATCAAAATGGCTACCTGATCGAAGTGGGGAATAAAGAAGGTTTCAAAATCAGGTTACAAGAATTGCTCACAAACCCCAGCCGCCTGTTATCATTGCGCCAAGCCAGTTTGAAAAAGGCAAATTCATTCGAAATCACCCAGATCGCGGGGCAATACGAAAAGATATTTGAAGAGATCGTGAATTGAAGGCTCGTACCGCAAAGTTCACTTTGCGCTTGCGGATGACAACAAAAAGGCAAATCGCAAGATAAATCTTGCGGTACGGAGTGCTCAAGCACTATTGAAAGGACAACCACAGTTAAAGGCTCGTACCGCAAAGTTCACTTTGCGCTTGCGGATGACAACAAAAAGGCAAATCACAAGATAAATCTTGCGGTACGGATTGTTCACGTAATCTTGAAAGGATAACCATGACCGGGAAACAAACCATTCTCCTCACAGGCGGCAACGGATTCATCGGCGCGAACCTCGCGCGCCTGCTGATGAAGAGCAAACAATACCGCGTCGTCAACCTCGACGCGCTGACGTACGCCGCCAACCCGCTGTCGCTGGCAGACTTGGATGGCAACCCTGATTATGTGTTTGTGAAGGGGAGCATCACCGACCGCGAACTTGTCGCCTCGTTGTTTGAAAAATATCAACCCATAGGCGTTTTCCACCTCGCGGCTGAATCGCACGTGGATCGTTCCATCGTCAACGCGGAGGATTTCCTGCAAACGAATGTGATCGGCACGTTCACCCTGCTCGAAGCCGCGCGCGCGTATTGGAACAAGTTGACTGACGAAGCAAAGGAATCATTCCGCTTTTTGCACGTTTCGACAGATGAAGTCTTTGGCTCGCTGGGCGCGGACGGTTATTTCACCGAAGAGACGCCCTACGCGCCGAACTCGCCTTACTCCGCATCCAAAGCCTCGAGCGATCATTTCGTCCGCGCGTTCCATCACACGTATGGCTTGCCGACAGTCATTACGAATTGTTCGAACAATTATGGTCCGTATCAATTCCCCGAGAAGATGATCCCCTTAATGATCCTGAATGCGCTCTCGGGCAAGCAACTTCCAGTCTATGGCGACGGCTCAAATGTGCGCGACTGGTTGTACGTGGAGGATCATTGCAAGGCGATTCGACTCGCGTTTGAAAAAGGAGCGCCGGGCGAAGTGTATGTTGTGGGCGGGAGCAACGAGCAGAAGAATCTCGATCTTGTGAATCAAATTTGCAGTATCCTCGATGAGGTCGCGCCGCCGGAGGAAGTGAATCAACTCCGTGAGCAGGGATTGAAGAGCTACAAAGAGCTGATCCGTTTTGTGACCGACCGCCCGGGGCACGACCGCCGCTACGCGATCGACGCGGGGAAGATTCAGCGTCAATTGGGGTGGCAGGCTGAGGTCCGGTTTGAAGCGGGTTTACGTCAAACGATTGAATGGTATTTGCAAAATCCAGAGTGGGTGGATCAAGTAAGCGGCGGCGCGTACGGCGAGTGGATCAAGAAAAATTATGCGTGGCGCGCCGAGAAGGAGTCGAAATGAAGGGAATCATTTTGGCGGGCGGCAAAGGCACGCGGCTCTATCCGTTGACGATCGCCATGAGCAAACAGTTGTTGCCCGTGTACGACAAACCGATGGTGTATTATCCGCTTTCGATGTTGATGCTGGCGGGGATACGCGAGGTGTTGATCATCAGCACACCGGACGCGCTGCCCGCGTTTCGTGAATTGTTGAAAGATGGCTCGCACTGGGGAATGAAATTCGAATACAAAGAACAAGCCGAGCCGCGCGGACTTGCGGATGCGTTTTTGGTTGGGCGCGAGTTTATCGGCGACAGCCCGGTGTGTTTAATTTTGGGCGACAATATTTTTTACGGCGAAGGGATGATCTCGCTGTTGCAAAAGTGCGCGTCGTTGACCGAGGGCGCGTTCATCTTCGGCTATCGCGTCACCGACCCGGAGCGCTACGGTATTGTCGAGTTCGATGCTGACGAGAATGTGATCAGCATCGAAGAGAAACCCGCATCGCCGAAGTCCAATTTTGCTGTGCCGGGCATTTATTTTTACGATAATCAAGTGGTGCAATTGGCTGAGAAGGTCAAGCCCTCGGCGCGCGGCGAGATCGAGATCACGGATCTGAACAAACTTTATCTTGAACAAGGGAATCTGAAAGTGCGCGTGTTCGGGCGCGGCGTGGCTTGGCTCGACGCCGGCACACACGACTCGTTGTTGCAGGCGGCGATGTTCATCGAAGCGATCCAGAACCGGCAGGGATTGATGATCTCGTGCCCGGAAGAGATCGCCTATCGAATGAGTTTCATCAATCGCGAGCAGTTGCGAAAACTCGGCGAAGCGTTGCGCGGCAATAGCTACGGCGACTATCTGCTTGAAATCGTCGAAAAAGAGAAGTGATGCGAGAATTCAATTTCAAAGAAGGCGACGGCTTTTCGTTCGAGCGGTTCATTTCGGCGGATGATGTGAATCGTTTCGCCGAGGTGGTCGGCGATTCGAATCCGATCCATCTCGATGAAAGTTTTGCCGAGAACTCGTTCTTTAAAAAGAGAATTGTTCACGGCGCGTTCCTCGGCGGGTTGATCTCGAAAGCGCTGGGCATGGATTTTCCCGGCGAAGGCACGGTGTACATTTCGCAAAACTCTTCGTTCAAACGCCCGGTCTTTGTTGATTCGACGGTGAAGGTGGAAGTGAAAGTAACGCAAGTCAATGTAGAAAAACGGAGATTGGTGTTAGATACAACGATTCTCAACTCAGACGGGAAGATCTGCCTTGCCGGTTCAGCGGAAGTGTGGCTGCCGGAATAGCTAATGAAAACAATTGCCTCCATTGTTGGCGCACGACCTCAATTCATCAAAGCCGCGCCGGTGTCGCGCGCGCTGACTTCGCATTTTAATGAAGTGATGATCCATACAGGTCAACACTATGATTACGAGATGTCTGACCTCTTCTTCAAAGAGATGGACATGCGCCAGCCCGATTTCAATCTCGGCATCGGCGGCGGGACTCACGGCGCGCAAACCGGTATGATGCTGATCGAGTTGGAAAAAGTAATTTCAGCGGTCAAGCCTGATTGTGTGCTGGTCTATGGCGATACAAATTCCACGCTGGCGGGCGCGTTGACGGCGGCAAAGGCGGGGATTCCACTCGCGCATGTGGAGGCAGGCTTGAGGTCCTATAACCGAGCAATGCCGGAAGAGGTCAACCGCGTGCTGACCGATCACGTATCCAGTTGGTTGTTTTGTCCCACCGACGCGGCGATCAAAAATTTGCAAAAAGAGGGAATCACGAAAGGTGTCCATCAGATCGGCGATGTGATATATGACGCGCTGTTGCGTAATCTTGAGATCGCGCGCGCGAAGTCGCAGATCTTGGAGCGGATGAGTTTGAAGAAAGGGGAGTACGCGCTGGCGACCGTGCATCGCGCGGGGAATACGGATGATCGAACCAACATGCAATCCATTTTAGACGCGCTTGGCTCACTGCCGACGCGGGTGATCTTCCCAGTGCATCCGCGTACGCGGAAGAGAATCGAAGAGTGGAAGTTTGCCATCAACGAGAATGTGTCGTTGATCGAGCCGCTGGGTCCGTTGGATATTTTGCAATTGCAAGAAAACGCGGATTGCATTCTCACTGATTCCGGCGGGATGCAAAAGGAAGCATATTTGCTCGGTGCGCGGTGCATCACGTTGCGCGATGAAACCGAATGGGTGGAAACGGTCTCCGCTGGTTGGAACAGCCTCGCGGGCGTGGACGCGAAGCGTATCCGTGCTTTATATGGAACATGGAAGCCGGCAAGGGAGCGTCCGCTGTTGTATGGGGATGGTCACGCGGCGGAGAAGATTGCTCAAATTTTGCGAGACGAATTGAATTAACGGAGAATTTCCCGCAGGTTTGATTTAAGGAATAACTCCTGAGTAGAAACCTGCTGGACGGTTTGTTTTGACTTGACAGGGACAAATTTCTGTGTGAGAATTCAGAAACTGAATGCTCGCATGACCGAAATCAAACCTCACGAATACTCCCTGCTCAATGAAATCGCCCAGGATTCGATGGTCACACAGTCGAATCTTTCGGACCGCCTCGGCATCGCCGTCGGAAGCGTCAACTGGTACGTGAAGCGGCTGATCGTTCGCGGCTGGATCAAGGTTTCGCATCTTGACCGCACGCGGCTGAAGTACGATCTCACCCCCGACGGGATGGCTGTGTTCACCCAACGCGCCTTGAACTACGCCCGCGACTCGCTCAAAGTCTATGGCGATTTTCGCAACAAGGCAAAGTCTTTTGTCGGCGACCTCCAACACAAGGGAATCACCCAAGCCTACATTCAAGGCGAGGATGAACTTGTAGATATTTTGCGGCTGACCTGCATCGAAGCAGGAATCCGCCTGCTCGATTCGCCGAATGGCATATTGTTGAAAGTAGTAGGACAAGATTATCGTTTGATCGAAAAAACCAAGAAGGGAAACCAATAATGGGAGTCCGCATTCATCCAACCGCAGAAGTTTCAGACAAAGCAGAGATCGGCGAAGGCTCGAGCATCTGGCATCACGCGCAGGTACGCGAGGGCGTGAAGATCGGAACCAATTCGATCATCGGTAAAGGCGTGTATGTGGATGCCGGCGTGCCGATTGGGGATAACGTGAAGATCCAAAACTATGTTTCGGTTTATCATGGCGTGGCAATCGAAGACGGCGTCTTTGTGGGACCTCACGTCTGCTTCACCAATGATATGCGCCCGCGCGCGGTTAACCCAGATGGTTCGCTCAAAGCCGCGGACGATTGGGTGCTGAGTGAAACGCGCATCCAAAAAGGCGCGGCGCTCGGGGCTAACTCTACAATTCGATGCGGGATCACCATCGGCGAGTGGGCAATGGTCGGCTCTGGAAGCGTGGTGACGAAAGATGTCCCCGCGCATGGACTGGTCTTCGGCAACCCGGCGCGTTTGCGCGGATTCGTCTGCGCGTGCGGCGAGATGTTTGAAAAAGATTCACAGGCTGGTAATGCTGTGAAATTAAAATGCCCGAAATGCGGGCGCGCGCATGAAGTATCCATAAAGGAATGGGAGATGACTCAATGATCCACATGGCGAAACCTCAAATGGGGGCGGAAGAAAAACAAGCGGTAATGGAAGTTTTGGATTCGGGCATCATTGCGCAGGGACCGCGCGTGAAAGCCTTCGAGGAAGGGTTCGCCGCGATGTGCGGCGTGAAGCATGCCATCGCCGCATCCTCCGGCACAACCGCATTGCATCTCGCCATGCTCGCGCACGGGATCGGCGAAGGCGACGAGGTGATCACTTCCGCGTTCACGTTCATTGCCTCCGCCAACAGCGCGTTGTTCACCGGCGCCAGACCTGTGTTCGTGGATATTGACCCGCGCACGTTCAACATGGACCCGGCAAAGATCGAAGCCGCGATCACGAAAAAAACAAAAGCGATCCTGCCTGTGCACCTCTACGGCTTGTCCTGCGACATGGACCCGATCATGAAGATCGCCGAAAAACACGGACTGGCGGTCATCGAAGACGCGTGTCAGAGTCACAGCGCGGAGTACAAAGGCAAAAAGGTCGGTTCGATGGGGACGGGAACATTCTCGTTGTACCCGACCAAAAATATGACCTCCGCCGAGGGCGGCATGATCACGACCAACGATTCGACTATTGACGAGTTGTGCCGCGTCTTCCGCCAGCATGGAATGCGCGTGCGTTACTATCACGATATGCTCGGGTACAACTTCCGCATGACCGACATCCATGCCGCGATCGGGCTGGCGCAATTGCAGAAGCTCGAGAAGTTCAATGCCCAACGGCGCGCGAATGCCGAATTCTTGAGCGCCAACTTGAAGGGCGTCCGAACGCCTTTCGCCCCCGAAGGGCAGACGCATGTCTTCCATCAATACACGATCCGCGTTCCGAACGGCAAACGCGACACGCTCCGCGCCTACCTGAACGAAAACGGAGTTGGTTCCGAAGTCTATTATCCGGTGCCGATCCATAAGCAAAATTTTTACGTGAAAGATTTGGGCTATAACCAAAGTTTGCCTGAAACAGAATTTGCAACAACCGAAGTTTTATCTCTGCCTGTGCATCCCGCGTTGAGTCCCTCCGATCTTGAGACCATCGTGAGCACGGTCAATGATTTCATGGAGAAGAGCGGATGAAAGTAGCAGTCATCGGCGTTGGCACGATGGGACGGCATCACGCCCGCGTGTACAGCGAACTCCCCGAAGCGGACCTGGTTGCGATCTCCGATTCCGATTCGATCCGCGCCGATTCGACTGCGGAGAAATTTGGAATCCGCGCGTATACCGACCATCGCGAAATGCTTGACAAAGAAAAACCCGATGCGGTCTCGGTCGTTGTTCCCACAGCATTGCACGAAAAAGTGGGCATGGACGCGCTTGACGCTGGCGTGAATGTTCTGATCGAAAAACCGATTGCCGCAACGGTGGAAGAAGGCGCGCGCCTCATCGACAAAGCGCGCGCGATGAACAAACAATTGATGGTGGGTCATGTGGTGCGTTTCGACCCAGCCTTGCAAGCGCTCAAACAAAAATTGGACGCGGGCGAACTCGGGCGCATCTATCAAATTTTCTGCCGCCGCGCGGGTCCGTTCCCCGCGCGCATTCAGGATGTGGGCGTGGTCATTGACCTCGCGCCGCACGATGTGGATATTATGCGTTTCCTCGCCGGCACGAATCCCACGCGCGTCTACTCCGAGATCGAACAGCGGATTCACACCGATCATGAAGACCTGCTGTGGGCGACGCTTCGTTTCCCCGACGGGATCATTGGCGGGCTTGAGATCAACTGGCTCACGCCGACGAAGATCCGCGAAGTCTGCGTGCTGGGCGAGCGCGGCATGTTCCGCGCCGACGCGCTCACGCAGGATCTGTATTTTTACGAGAATTCCCTTGTCAACACGGTGCAATGGGCAACGCTCCAGACCATCAAGGGCGTGAGCGAAGGCAGTATGACCCGTTACGCCATCCCGCGCTTCGAGCCGTTGAAAGCGGAGTTGCAATCGTTCCTCAAAGCATTACAGGATGGAAACCCCGTTCCCATCACCGGGGAAGATGGCCTCGCCGCCTTGAAAATTTCTCTCGCCCTTGTGGAATCGGGGCACACGCATCAGGTGGTTGATTTACAATGAATCTCAATGAACTTCGCGCGCGCATCGAAACCAAGACTGCGAAACTGGCTGTCATCGGGCAGGGATATGTCGGCTTACCGGTTGCCGCGCTGTTTGCCGGTCAGGGGCTGGACGTTCTCGGTGTGGATATTAAACCTGGGCTGGCTGAGAAGATCAACGCCGGCATTAACCCTATTGAAGGTTTTGAGCCGGGGTTGGCGGAACTCTTGCAGGAAGGGATTTCCTCCGGTCGTTTGCGCGCCACCGCTGATTATAAAGAACTGGCTGACCGTGACGTTTTTATCGTAGCCGTCGAAACGCCGGTGGACGATAACCATATTCCGCGTTATAACGCGTTACGCGCGGCATTGACCAGCCTCGCGTCGGTGATGAAGCATGGCGCGCTGGTCATTATCGAATCCACGATCGCGCCGCGCACGATGAACGACCTTGTTCTGCCGTTGCTCGAAAAACAAAGCGGAAAGAAAGTGAACGAAGGCTTCTTCCTCGGCAATTGTCCCGAACGTGTGATGCCCGGCAAACTATTGAACAATCTGCGCAAGATGAGTCGCGTAGTGGGCGGCATGACGCCTGAAACCTCGGAGACGATGATCGCGCTGTACAAGAATTTTGTCGAAGCTGATCTCGACCCGGCAGATTGCATTACCGCTGAACTGGTGAAAACGGTGGAGAATGCCTATCGCGACGTGCAGATCGCGTTTGCAAATGAAGTGGCGCTGGTTGCCGAAGCGGCGGGCGGCGACGTGTGGAAAGTGCGCGAACTGGTGAATAAAAGCCCGCAACGACAGATGCACCTGCCCGGCGCGGGAGTCGGCGGGCACTGCATCCCGAAAGACCCGTGGCTTCTCGTCCACGGTGTGGAGGAAAAAGGAGTCCAGTTACGTTTGATCCCTGCCGCGCGTTCGGTAAACGACTCGATGCCCCTTCACATGGTTAAACTGCTGGAAGACGCGCTCGCGGGTGTTGGCAAGCCTATCCTTGATGCTCGCATTGCCGTGCTGGGATATGCCTATCTCGAAGACAGTGACGATACCCGCAATAGCCCGACTCGTTCGCTTGTCGCGCGTCTCTATGAACTCGGCGCGGAGCCGGTCATCCACGACCCATGGATCGCGGAATATAACGGTGATGTCTATGAAAAGGTCAAAGGCTGCGACGCAGCGGTGGTGATGGTGGCGCATAGCGAATACAAGACGATGGATTTGAGTAAGTTGAAGTCTGCGCTGAGCTCGCCTGTGCTGGTGGATGGGAGGCGGGTTTACAGTTTGGAAGGCGCGCAATCTGCCGGGCTTGTTTATCACAAACTGGGCGCAGGGTGAAAGAATTCTTCCCGGTGAGACGAAACAACAGACATGAAGTATCGATAGGTGTCCGTTTTCGACTTGAGGCAAAGCGGACCTCTGATAGGTTCTTAATATCCGCGCCTGGATTGGAAATGTCCTCGGCTTGGGTAGCATTTCAGGAATAAGACAAGAGGGCGTTCCGCTCACTGCGAGTGAAAAGGAATTTATTTCACATGCGCCAGCGCGTCGCTTGATGATCGACGTGCGAAGCGCCTGGTTGTTTTAGATTGATCCCTCATGTTTTCTTCCGATTAAGCCAGATCGTCAAAGTAATTCTCTAAAGAAATGAGGCGCTTTACATGAAAAGAAACTTCACAATTCAATCAATATTTACCGTATTATTCTTTCTGTCAGGATTTGCCGCAATCTCGTTTCAGGTAATTTGGCAGAAAGTTCTTGCTCAAGTAGTGGGGGTTGATTCGATATCGGTTGCCATTATCGTGGTTATTTTTATGAGCGGACTTGGTTTTGGGTCTCTTTATGCGGGATACTTTGTCTATCGTTATAAAGATAACCTGCTCCGTAATTATAGTCTTATCAATTGTTTTATCGGCGTGTACGGTTTCTTCTCGCTTTGGATTTTACGCGCTGTAAACAAGTGGTTGATCCCGGTCGTTCCCACTTCGATCCTTTCTGACTTGTTGATCAATTTAGTATTGATGTTTCTCCCCGTTTTTTTTATGGGAATGACGACGCCCATTGTGATTGAATTAATGAAAAAGGATCTGGGGACGCTTGGAAAAACAGAAGGATTCTTCTACGGGATTAATACATTTGGGTCGGCAATCGGCGCTTTGATTACTAATTTCTTGTTGATCGAAAGCGTGGGTTTTACGGGCGTGGTTCAATTGTCTTCGGTTTTATATCTGATCGTTTCATTCGTGGTTTATGTTGTATACAAAAAAGAGGCGCTTCTGCCGGGTTCCCAGGAAGCCGAAGAGCCGTTTAGGCAAAATCCCCTAAAATTCCCAGTAGAGTTAATTGTCCCGTCTTTTTTGCTCGGGTTTTCCAGCCTGGCTTTGGAAATGATATTGTTTCGCGTGCTGAGCAATTACCTCACTATGGCGTCGTTGGTCTATCCGGTGATGTTGTCTGGTTTTCTTGTGTTGATGGCGGCTGGAAACTATATCGGCGGGTTGTGGGTTGACCGCAATTTTTCCAATCGATCAAATTTGATTCTCCGCTTAGGCGCGGGCGCAATAATCTTATTGACAATTCCATTTCTTCTGTCCCCGAGTTTGTTTGCGCGATTGGGCGCCCTCGTATTCACGTCGTTCAACGGACAATTGGTCAGCGAAGTGACCTATGCGCGAGTTGGAGATCCCAACCCTGTTATTTCATTTGTTTTTTCGCTGGTTTTCATGATAGGTATTGTCCCCTTGGCGGGTTTTTTCCCGCTGATTGCGCGAATTGCAACGACCACCATTGGGATGGCTGGCAGCCGCTTTGCTTTGTTACTTTTCTGGTATACCGTAGGAAACATACTGGGCTCGTTTTTTGCCGGGCTGTTTTTCTTTGAATGGTTTGGCGCCGTTGGTTCATTGATTATCGTACTGGCATTGATCCTCATAGGCGTATCTGTTCTTTTGGCGTCACAGGAGAAAAAACCGTTTCGGGTCAATGGTAGGCGAATGCTGTTATTGGTGATGATTTTTGCGATCTGCATGACTTTAATCCCGCGAGATTATTTTATGCGGTTTAGTTTGGGTCGTTATAAGCCGGTTGAAATTTATGAGGGACGAAATGGCGTAGTGACAGTCGTCCCCACGGATCGATTCTATACAATTGTCGACATGTATAGAACGGCGTCCGCATCTGCCATTGTAAGAGACCCGGAACCTTATGAGCAGTACGAAGCTTGGCGGTGGAATATGTCTCTCATGATGGCGTTGGACCCTGAATTTCGACCTAAACGGGTTTTGATCATAGGGTTGGGACATGGTTATTTGGTTAACGCATTGCTTGATTATGATTTTGTCGAAGAGATCGTAATCGTGGACATTTCGGATGAAATTATCGACGCCGTCAAGGAACATACAGCCCCGCCGTATCAGAGAATGTTTCAAGACCCGCGTGTAAAAATTGTCATTGACGACGGAAGGCGATATGCGCAACGGGCGCTGATTGCCGGCGAAAAGTTCGATTTGATTCAGAACAAGGTGAACGAACCCTGGCATAGCGGGTCGGCGAGTTTGTTCACGGTGGAATTCTTTGGCGTTTTGCATGATCTGTTATCGCCGAATGGCTACGTTGCTGTTCGCCCGAAAGTTGGCCATGCGGTGGATGCGTTAACCGTGTTTGAAACCGCGATCTGGCCCTCAGGCGATTATCACATGTATTTTGGACGTAATGCGGATATCGATTTTCAGGAAGCGTTGATCACCAACGATATCTATTCCGAGTATTTTGCCACAACCCCCGGGAATGTTGAGGTCGATCAAGATGATCTTCGTTATCGCGAAATCTCCCTCGTGACCCTTCACGCGGACGATTTGAAAGGTTACCGGTACAATACGGACGATCATCCCGTCTTTGAATATTATTGGATCAACGATCTTACGCGCGAATTTTTGGATCCGCGAGTTGATATATCTGAACTTCCGCTTGATGATAGCGATTATCTTAAGATCCCTGTCAGGTATACTGAATAACTCCGAAACGAGGTTCTTGACGCGGTCGCGCTGCGTCAAGGCATGCGACACGATTTGCTTGCCCAATCGAACTGGCGCATGAACTTTCGTGAAGCGCTGATCCTGAATAACTCGCTTTACGCCGAGCGCCCCGAAGGTTCTCGTGAATCAGGTTGGGTCTTTACCTAAACCCTCAAGACGGCGCGTAACATCGGTGAATAACTCTGAGTACGATGCTCCTGATAGGATCAGGCGCAAGAGCAAGCGAGAATTTTCGATCTTTCTTTGCTCTCAAACCTGGTTTTAAAGCCGTATAATTATGGTTCGTAAGAGTCTCTTGTTGAAGCAAGGTAATGGAGTCCAGAATGGTCAAGAAGAAAAAAATCGCTGTCGTTGTCCCCGCGTACCAGGAAGAACTGCTCATTGGTCGCGTCATCGAAACCATGCCCGGTTTTGTTGACAAGATCGTTGTGGTGGATGATTGCAGCGCGGATAAGACGGCGGAAATTGTGGAAGGGTACGCGAAACGAAAACCGAAAAAGGTCGTGTTGATCCGTCATGAAATCAACCAGGGCGTTGGGGGCGCTATTGCCAGCGGGTATAAGTGGTGCCGGGATCATGATATTGATATTGCGGTGGTCATGGCGGGAGACGCGCAAATGGATCCCGACGATTTGCCAGCCGTAATAGAACCAATTCTTGCGGATCGCGCGGATTACTCGAAGGGGAACCGTTTGGTAACCGGAGACGCATGGAACACGATTCCCAAGATTCGTTACCTGGGGAACTCGGCGCTTTCGCTGTTGACGAAAATCGCCTCGGGGTATTGGCATATCGCCGATTCGCAAACAGGCTATACCGCCATCAACAAAAAAGCGTTGCATTTGATCGATTGGGACAAAATGTATAAACGCTACGGACAGCCCAACGACCTTCTGGTGCGGTTGAACATTTACAGTCTGCGCGTGAGCGATGTGATGGTGAAGCCGGTCTACAACATCGGCGAAAAAAGCGGTATTCGTCCGTTTCGCATCATGCCCAAGCTGGCGCTGTTGATGTTTAAACTATTCTTATTCCGTATGGTCCAAAAGTATATTATTCGCGATTTTCATCCCTTGGTGCTTTTTTACCTGACAGGCTTCTTCTTTTTTGTACTCGATGCGTTATTCCTGTTTCGCTTTTTCAGGCTATGGATGTTGCAAGGCGCGGTTCCTGAGATTACCATGCTGTTGATCGTGTTTTGTTCGTTCTCCAGCCTGTTATTCGTTCTGTTCGCCATGCTGTTCGACATGGAATATAACCTTTCCTTGAAAGGGTAACTTGAACGGAATGATGGTATTTTCCGGTACGGTATTGCGATTATCCTTGCTGTGGGCGTCTTTCTGCGGGTCGGCCAAATGAGCCAGAGACGCAAACCTCTCTTTGCCGCGGCAGGCGTTATCCTGGTTTTGCTGATTGCGGCGTTTATAATCTTCTATGGGAAGAAGAATCCAGAAACAGGGGGGCAAGCATCTCTGCGGAACGACTACGACCGTTTGTTTGCGGAGTTTTCGGTGGAGCATCCGGGCCGCGGAACTTTGGATTATCCGGAAAACATCTCGGCAGACTATGCCAAATCGTACGCCATGTTCCTCAGCGCCGATTTGATCAGAGCGCGGAGCGAGTCGTCGTTTGAGTTATCATCCGCCGCGAAAAATGCGGGATATTGGTTGTTAGACCATGCGGATGAAGACCAGGACGGCGTGATCGGGTGGGGACTTCCGGTAGCCTGGGATGCCTACGGGGATGGCACGCTAAATCCGCCAAACACCGTGTATACAATCACCACCGCGATTGCCATTAATGGTCTTTTGGATTGGCTGGAAGTTGATCCGAACGCGCCGGCGGATCGGATCATGTCCACTGTCAGCGCCGCCTTTCAACCATTTTTAGAGCCTGAAGCAAAGACTCCCGAAGGACTCCTGTTATATTCTTTGTCTGCGAATGACCGGCCTTACGTCACTTACAATCCGGCGGCATACATGGCGGGGCAGATGCAGCGCTTCAGCGCGTTAACAGGCGACCCGGAAGAGCAGAACCGGCTTCGCTCGACAGCGGACCAAACCATGACCGTCTTGTTGGATGCGCGGCTGGTGGATCCGCATGGAGGTTGGTATTGGTTATATGGCGTTGGCGAATCTAGCCCCAACGATGCCGCTCATGCCATTTATATTGTGGACGGTATCTATCAATATATCGCGCATCAAGGCAAGTTTGCCGATGAATTTGACTGGAGTAATATCGTCAAACACATCGATCTTTTTTATTCGTCATCGAATGAGCGTTGGATGCGTTTCCCTCAACTCTCGCCCGACTCGCCGCAAGACCCCCCGCGTTTGTACGAGATTGGGATGTTACTGCGCTTCATGGCGATGGCCGGCAAACACAAAGAAGGACTTTCGCTCTATCAATACTCTCTGGACTATCGGACGCCAGACGGCTTGTATGCAAAATTTCCTGTTTCTGCCTCGGACGGCGAACAACCGCTGGTGATCAACGAATATATGTCCTATCTGTTGTATGGTTGGAGTTCACTGCTCTTTCAACCCCCGCTGATCGTCTTGTCGGAACCTTCCAATCTTGCGGGGAATGACCCCGCTGTCGATGAAGTCCTGCCCGTCACAGATTTGAAACAGCCCATCCTCGTTCCTTTTACTTTCCTGGATGTCGAAGACTATGATATTCAACTGGAATTCGATGTGAATCAAATGGCGGGGAAACTCCTCGTCAATGAGAAGAGGTTCTCTCTTCCAGAGCAAACGTTGCCCTTAAAAATAATCGAATGGGACCCGCAAACTCTGGTCGTGTTTACGCGGCGGTTGTGGTCGAACCAAACTCAAATTTGGAGTCTCGATTTAACAACGGGAGAAAACCGCGAGATTCCCCTCCCTGCAGAAACAAGCCTGCTCATATTCCGTCAGGCGGTCTTATATCAACATCACATCGTATTTATTTTGTTCGACCCCGTTAGAAAAACAAACTTCCTGTATCGTTTACTGCCGGGCAAAGAAGCGGGGCAGGCGCTTCAATTTGACCGGTCGTTCCAGGAAGAATATTACATCGATCAACGATATGGCTACCGTCAACAACCCCACATTCTTGCCGTGGAATTTCAAGAGCGGCTTTATCTTGCTTCCGATTCGGTTGTATATGAATATCGCTACTTACCCGGTCGCGAAACGGCGACAAGCCTGACAAACTTCAGCCTTTCCAATCAGTTTAACGCGCTTGAAATTGCCGCCGATCACACCGGGATATTTGCGTTATATCGCAATGTGGATTATTCCGCCGCGCAACCGCAGACAGAACAAAACTTTCCCTTTGTATTGTATGATCTTGCAACTCAAACAGTCGCGCAGACGGATTTTAACGGGTTTGTCCCCTATGGGTTGACGGTGGAAGATGGAAAGCCGCGGGTACAGTTGCTCGAAACGCCCGAAGATTTGCAAGAGGTATTTCTCATCGACATGCGTAACATGCCTGCCTCGGGCATGATGAGCGCGGGCGTGAATAACCTCGAAGGCGAAGTGATATGGACCCAATCGTACTACTTGAACGCTTTCGTTGATTTTCTTGAAGAGAACTCGGACCCGCGAACGCTGTTCCCGCTGAGCGATCTAAAGCCCCAGATCAAACGGCGTCTCGATTTTGAAATGGCGTTGATCGATCGATTAATGATCGAAGGCTCCGGTTTGTTGTGCAAAGCCTTTACAGTGGACCGCAGCCCTGTGCTTCACGCGGTACAAACCGGCAAGATGCTTCTGTTGATGAAGCGCTATCAAAGCCTGCCGAATTCATTGCCATTGGAAAGCTATCCCAAATTCCGCAAGCAGGTTATGGGATTGGAAGGGCATATCGAGGTCCTGGCGCAGGCAGACCCATCGGACCGCTGGCTGGATGAAGACAAGTACTACTTGATGTGGCCCAAAGGCTCGCCCTTTTGGGCAGATGGCGCGGGGATTCCTTACAACCATCAAAATATGTGGGCGGCGGGCTTGTTGTATAACGACCAGCAATCTAAATTTCCCCCCAAAACCCGGCAAGCTGTCATGGATATTCCCCAACAGGTTCTCGATCTGGAAGGATTTTCCGGTTTTCCTGCAAAACATGGCGTTTGGAACTCGAAGTCTCCCGAATACTTTGAATGGTATTACTGGTGGGGCTGGGGAAAGGCGGGCTGGAAGAAAAGCGACGCGATTTCTGTAAACACGCCCCACTGGGCGGGCGATGGAAACAATGTCGCCATCCCCGTCTATCGAACCTTCGACGCAATGGCGGTGTTGATCGCGGGCGAACATTCACCCGGCATCTTGCCCGGCGGCATTGTAGAATATTACCGGCGCGGGGTCGAGATGGATGGGTTGGAGTTATTTCTCAGCCCCTATCTGGCGCGTTACGGCAAAATGCCCGAAGTCTCGTCGGAATTAGCCGGGAAATATTTGCGCTTTGCCGGTCAACCGGATCTGCGCGATTCGCTCTGGGCTTATCGCTATATGTTCGATCAGATGAATACCCCCGCATCCTTAACCCAATCTGACTCTCCTCGCGCGACACAGGTGGGTCTGTATTTGCTGGACGTTCTACTTGTTTTGGGCGGGGCAATCGTTTTATCCGCGATTTGGAAAGTGGATAAACCCATCCCTTGGTTGATGGGTATCTTCTTGATCGGGTATGCGATGATCGTTGTGACGGTGGAAGTGGGCGGGTTGCTCTCTCTCTTGAACAGCACAGCATATTTCATCGTTTTCCATCTATTGATCTTGTTTGCTCTCATAGCCATCTGGTCGCGGAGCGTAGCCTACCCCCGACTGATTCTGTTTCAGGCGAGCCTGCCCGAACGGTCGGCGCTCTTAAGTTCGCTCAAGGCGCATTGGGAGATTTGGATATTTGCCGCGATTTGCGCGGCTGGCTTTGCCTTTCTTGGCTATTCGAATTTAATCCTTCCTCAAAAAATTGACGATGTGGTCACCGCCCATCTGGCGCGGGTTGGGTATTGGCTACAGCATGGAAATCTCCGCCCCTGGCCCGCCGATACGTACCAACTTGCCCAAGTCATCTATCCGCTCAATGCTCAGAGTCAGATCTTATGGAGTTTGCTTTTCCTGCGGAGCGATCAACTCGCGGGCATCTCCCAATGGATCGCCCTTCCCATCGTTTTTTTGGCGGTGTATGGGTTTGCGCGCTTATTGCAATTGGATCGGTATTGGTCCGTGATCGCCGCTTTGGTCTGTTTCTCTATCCCAAACGTATATTTGCAGGGCTTGACGGCAATGACCGACCTGATCAGCGCCGCCCTGTTTCTGTGCGCCATCTATTTATTTTTCCTGATGGTACGGGAAGAAAGACTCTCGATCCTCTCCGGAGTGGCGCTTGGTCTTGCTGTGGGGACGAAGCAGACCATCCTGTTCGCGCTCCCCGGCTTGTTTCTAGTCCTGATGTATCTGGCGATCACGAGAAAATCTCTCTGGTCCCTCTTGTTGAAATGGACGGGAGTGTCCCTTGCCGCCTTCCTGCTTGCAGGCGCGTATATTTATATTTCTAATTTTGTTTATTGGGGAAGCCCCTTGGGACCCGATGTGACCTATCAGGGCTTTACCCAAAGAGGGGCGGCTTTATCGCTTATCGAATACCTTGACCGCTTTCTTGCCAATGGAGCGGCATTGCTTGGCGTGCTTTTCAAAGTTGATTTAATGGGCTGGAATTTCGACGGGACAGTTTGGCCCGGCCCCGCTTTGTTTGTTTTGATCCTTTGTTCTCTCTTATATGTTGGCAGTCGCGTCCGATCGCGCGAAATGGACCTGACCGCGTACTCCCTGATGACGCTGGCAGTGTCCAATGCTTTGATCCTCCTGCTTGTGCGCGATTTTACCGGCTCGCTTTCCAGGTATTTGATGATTTCGATGATCTTGTTTGTGCCTTTAGGTATCGCAGGGCTGGCTCGCATTGCGGAAGAGATGAAATCTCAGCGGCGATCCAATCCGCCTGTCTAATCTGATGAACCGCCGAGTTTTCATGCCGAAGTTTCATTTGTCTCGCCAAAATCTCAACGCCTTCCTTGTTGGAGGAATCCTAGGGTTGCCGCTTGCTCTAAGCGTATCTGGTCATTTCCTGCGATTTTGGCTGCGCCGACCTGAGGTGAAAACGCTGATTCTTGTGGTTATGATACCCCTGCTGACGGTATTGTTGGGGTTCATACTGCTCTTGATTAAGAAACCCGCCAAATTTCTCAAAGGCGTTTATGTGTTGTTGTTTCTTATCGTAGTATACGAAGTGTGGGCGGTCTCCGAGCGCTTCGAGCGCTTCGGTCTCCCGCCGGGCGTCGTTCCTGAAGTTACGCTAACTCTTGCCGCCGAAGAAAAACAGAATCCAGAGGCAGTAGACGATTCTGTAAAATTAATGCGCATCATGCTGGCTGAAAAAGACAGCGCGGAAGCGATTTTCATAGGCTCTCAAACCTGCAACATTGAGTTGACCGAGCCAAATGATGAGAGTCGTTTTACCGAGATACGCCCCGGCGCCGGGCTTCAATGTTCGTTTATTGCCCAGCCCGGCAGTGAGGTGAGACTGGTATTTATACAAGCGCCGGAGAGCGGATATGTAAAGGTCTCGCTTCATCCAAAAAATGAGCCGGGCGACAGCGTTAGCTTTGATTTATATTCTCCTCAACGCGAACACGAAACTTATAAACTATTGGTTCCATTGAGTAGTTTTTTCTTGTTCCTTAAGTGTTTTGATCTTATCTCAATGGTGACGGTATTAACTCTCTTAAGTGTGTTAGTTGTCAGCCGCCTGCCTGTCAATCCGAATGGGTTTGGGCTATTAGTTCTATTGCTGCACCCCATAAATTTGATTTACTTCATGCTGTTTCCAGTGGCTAGCGGGTATGCCATCGCCAAAGATCGTTACGATTATCAGTTTAGCGAGTGGAAAAGGTTTGAACAAATGGCGCGAGATGTCAACCGTTTTGTTCCCCCCGATGCGGGGCTTGCCATTATTTACCCCGGCAAATATCCGGTATCCCCGTTATTCGGTCCCGCGTATACCCGCCGCCTGCTTCCACAATACCCAGCCCCGGCTGAGATATCGGCTTCTGCTCTGCGCGAGTTGGGCGCGGAGTATCTTCTCATGGACGCGCAATTGTTCGAAAAAAACCTGCTTGGGTTTGATGGGCAACTTCATTTTACGATCTATGGCGGCGGAGAAGTGCTGTACCCGTATTATTCACTTGACGACTTATTGCAATCCGGGGTAGAAATCATCGCTTCGTGCGCGCGCGAGTCGGCTTGTGGATATCGCTATTATCTCTTTCGAGCGCGCAAATAGCGCGGTTTGAACCGCTCAACAGTAAATTTCAGGAGACCAAAAATGTGCGGAATCTTTGGCGTGATTGCCGATGGCAAGTTGAACCTCTCTGGCGAACAAGCCAGAAAGACCATGGATAGATTATTTCTCCTCTCTGAGTCGCGGGGCAAGGAGGCGGCTGGGATTGCCTACATGCGGCCCGGCGCCATTCAGGTTGCGAAATACCCGGAACCGGCGTCGAACGTAATTAAGCGAAACGCCTACCGGGAGATGTTTGACCAACACGGCGTTGATAAAGAGTATCCGGTGTGCATCATGGGGCATTCGCGCCTGGTCACCAATGGCGGACGGCAGTTCCACGCGAACAATCAGCCGGTCATTGCCGGTGGCATGGTGGCAATTCATAATGGCATCGTGTGCAATGTGGATGAACTGTGGACGAACCATCCGGATCTGATTCGCTCCTCCCAGTTGGATACCGAAGCGTTTCTCAAAGTGCTGCGTAAAAATTTTACACAAAGCGGCGATTTGATCCAGGCTCTGCGCTCGACCTTTGCAGTGATCGAAGGCGTTGCCTCCATGTCCATCTTCTTCGAAGACCTGAACAGCGTCCTTCTGACTACCAATAATGGCTCGCTATACTTCGGGACGAATCAGGCTGAAACGGCGATTGTCTTCGCCTCCGAAAAGCATATCCTAAAGACCTTCCAACGCTCGAGCCATATTCCTTCCGCCCTGCGGGAACTTTCCATTCAGCACATCGAAGCGGGGACAGCGCTTTTGGTTGACTTGAATTCCATGAAGATCAGCAGGTTTGGTTTTGACGCTGACCAGGGAGACGATCTTAACTTGCCTGCAATGGCTTCCTCGCGCGAGATAAAGGACGTCTCTGCCCCTGAGCAGGCAAGTTCCACGAATACGCGCGCGCCCGGAGAAGGACCATACATACTCCCCGCTCATTTTGTTGATGAATTTCCGCGGAATCGGGAAATCATCGACTCGTTGCGTCGCTGTGCGCGATGCATCCTCCCGGAAACAATGCCCTTTATCCAGTTTGATGAAGATGGCGTTTGTAATTATTGCCGAAGTTACCAGCCGATCTCTGTGTTGGGTATGGATGCGCTCCGGGCGATCTTGGAACCCCACCGAAAAACGAACGGAGAGCCCGATTGTCTTGTCGCTTTTAGCGGCGGGCGCGACTCGAGTTATGGCGTTCACCTGCTCAAGAAGGTTTTGGGTATGAACCCTGTAACCTACACGTACGATTGGGGTATGATCACCGATCTTGGGCGCCGGAATCAAATGCGAATCTGCGGCAAACTTGGCGTTGAAAATATTCTGGTATCGGCGGATATCGTTCGAAAGCGAAGCAATATTCGCAAAAATGTGCTGGCTTGGCTGGAGACCCCCGATTTGGGGACCGTCCCGCTGTTCATGGCTGGCGACAAACAATATTTTTATTATGCCAACAAGGTCAGGCAGCAAACGGAAAACAAGATCGTCATTCTGTGTGAGAATTTATATGAAACCACGCAGTTCAAGTCGGGCTTCTGCGGCATAGCGCCTCGCTTTGAAAGCGAGCATACCTATACCTTGTCGTTGTCCAACAAATTCAAACTGGCGGCGTATTATGCGAGACAGTTCCTTGGGAATCCGAGATATTTGAATTCATCGCTTCTAGATACCTTTGGCGCGTACCTTTCGTATTATTTCATCCCGCACAACTACCTGAATATTTTTCAATACATCGAGTGGAACGAACAGGAAGTGGATCGGACTATTCTCGAAGAGTACAACTGGGAACGGGCCGCAGATACAAAAACAACCTGGCGCATTGGGGACGGCACGGCTTCTTTCTACAACTATATCTACTATACGATGGCCGGGCTCACGGAGAATGACACCTTCCGAAGCAACCAGATCCGCGAGGGGATGCTCTCTCGAGAAGACGCGTTGGCGCGGTCGCGGGAAGAAAACCAACCCCGCTATGACAGTATTCAATGGTACTGCGATATTCTCGGGATCGATTTTGATTTTGCCATGCGAAAGATAAACTCCGCTCAAAAGCTATATAAAAAACATGATGGCTAACCCTGGCATGGATGCTGACCGAAGTGGAAGATACATCTTCAAGCATGGCAATATGCCCTGAAGTTTGCTTGCCGTTTTGGTTGACCTCCCCGCTACAGCCGCGAATTTTGCGAAGGGAGACGAACCTGCTTTGGTGAATAAAGCCTCGACGCGTTAAAACTCACCCGTATGGACGGATTCGCTATCTTGTGAATAAATTGTTTTTTGTATTACCTCCTGGTATTGTCAAATCTCCTCAACAGCTAAACGGTATTTTGTGGAATATGGCGAGTTTTGGGATCATCGCCGGCGTTGGGCTCGGTCTGAATTTTGTTGTAGCCTTTTTCTATGACGTTGCCGTTTTGGGGATCTTTAATCAGGTGTATGCGATATACATTTTGCTGTCGCAGGTGGCGGTGGGGGGCGTTCACCTTTCGGTGCTTAAATCGGTTTCGCAATCGCACAACGAGATGGATGATGTAAAGAAAATCTTCTCATCAGGTTTTATCCTTACGTTTTTGACATCCATGCTTTTTGCAATGCTCGCTTTTGCATTGAGCGATTATTTCGGTTCCGCTCTGGGAAGCCCGGAGGTGAGTATCGGTGTCGCATGCATTGCTCCGGGGCTGATGTTTTTCTCCCTGAACAAGACCATGCTTGCCTTGTTCAATGGATTAAGCAAGATGAAAGCATACGCAATTTTTCAGGCGTTACGGTTCATTTTCATGCTATTTTTTCTTCTGCTTCTCGTTTGGTTGGATGCCCCGGGTTATTATGTGCCTGTTATTTTCTCTTGCGCGGAGGGTTTGTTGTTATTCATCATGCTGGTTCCTGCGCGCAATTACCTGGATCTTCGTCAATGTTTATCGTACCGGGATCTCTACCATTCGCATGCGGTGTTTGGCTTAAAAGCCGCGGGCGGAAACATCTTATTGGATGTCAACACGCGTATCGATGTGATTATATTGGGCTTGTTCGCGACTGATCGGGTGGTGGGAATCTACAGTTTCGCCGCCCTGGTCGTAGAAGGATTTTCACAGCTCCCAACCGTGATTCGAACGGTTGTGAATCCGCTCATCACCCAAAACTATTTCTCTCAGAGCCGAGAAGTTTTTCAAAAGTTTCTTTGGAAGATCAGGAATTTGTCGTATCTCGCCCTGGTTCCATTGGGCGTTCTTGTCTGTTTGGGATATCCGTTGCTGTATATGGTTTTTCCAAACCCGGATATCGTCGCCTCGCAGGCGCCTCTGTATATTCTTATGGTAGGCGCGATACTGGGTGGGGGATATTTGCCGCTCCTAATGATATTTAATCAAACGGGTTACCCTGCCAGTCAGACGTTGTTGATATTCCTTATTTTCCTTACGAATCTAATCCTGAATATTCTACTGGTTCCCCCATTTGGGATGATTGGATCGGCAGTTGGCACCGGCTTGACGTTCGCTTTGCAAATTGTTTTTATGCGATGGTTGACTTACCGTGTCATTGGTATCCGAGTCTGAGTCTAGGAGTGAATGAATCACTCACGGCGCGGACAACTTCCCGCGCCACCCCCGTGCGGGCGTCTTGAGCGACCACAAATCAATAAAACCAAGAGTTGTATAGATCGTAGGGTTACAAGGTGAGCCGGCTTACAACGAGATCTTTTTTTTGAACCCTGTGGTATGCGATATGGCGATTTCATCGATTTCTGAGGACTGGTCCAATGTTTTCCAAGAATGTGGTCAAGTTGATGGCTGGCGCTGGTATTAGCCAGGCATTTCTTATTCTGGCAACCCCTCTCATAACCCGGATGTTTAGCGTCGATGAATTCGGTTTTTGGTCCGTCTTTATTGCCATTCAAACCGTGTTAGGGAGCATAGCCAGTTTTCGGTATGAATTTTCCATCATTAATGCTGATGATGAAGAACAGGCGATGTCGCAGTTGGGCATCAGTATATTTTTTTCATTCTTCTCGTCCATCGTGACCTTGATTGCGGTCAAGATCTGGGGCGGTGTTTTTGCGAACTGGATCAACCTTCCCGAATTTGAAAGTTTTCTGTATCTGGTTCCTTTGGTCGTATTGTTTTCAGGGGTCGGGAACGGATTATATTTTTGGACATCACGGGCCGGCAATTTTGGCAAAATAGCAATTGCGAGAATAGTATCCTCTGGGGTTCTGGTGGGGAGTATATTAATTCTGGGTTGGTTGACAGAGGCTGGGGGAGTTGTTCTTATTGCTTCTACAGTCGCCGGAAGCTTCATGTTTGCGCTATTATTAATGTTGAGGTTTTGGGGGATACATGATCTACTCCCTACCTTGCATTGGAAAAGAATGTGGTTCGGTATTCGATACTTTAAAAAATACCCGCTTTTCGATATTCCATCTGGTTTGCTCAATACGTTATCCTGGCAACTCCCTTCGTTTGTGCTTGCCCGCTATTTTTCTGTTGAAGCGGTTGGATATTTTGGACTCGCGATGAGGGTTGTATTTTCGCCGTTTTCATTGATTGGCACATCTGTCGCGCAAGTGTTTTTTCAGGAGGCGGAGCAGAAAAAAAAAGACGGGCTTCTCGCTCCGATGGTGGAAGACGTTACATATACTTTAATACTCGTTGCTGTTTGCCCGGTTGTGGTGTTGATGGTTTCCGGGCAGGAAATATTTACGGTGATTTTTGGCTCCAACTGGGTTGAAGCCGGTCGCTACGCACAACTTCTCGGGTTATGGACTTTGTTTGTTTTTATCAGTTCGCCTTTACATGGTATTCTCAATACGTTGGGCAGGCAGGAGGTTGGACTGGGCTTTAATGTTGCGCTTTTGGGAACTCGTATCCTTTCAATTATTGTGGGCGTGATGGTAAAGGATGCCCGAATTGCCATTGCTTTATTTTCCATCACAGGCGTAATTTGCTATGCCGCGATTGCTCTTTGGATACTCAAGGCTTGCAATGTCTCTGTGAAGAAAATCACCGGTTGGCTTTTTGAGATGATATATTTGAGCGCAATGATCCTGGTGGCGCTGCTACCGGCGAAAATGTTTTGGGCCGAGTCGCCTGCGTTGGTAGTCCTGGCAAGTTTGATTTTGCTTGCGCTCTATTATGTCGTTTTAGTTCTTACAAAGCCTACTCTTCGATCGAAGCTTTTTTCGATGGTTGGCGGGTTTGGCAAATGGCTATGATTCTTGTAAGGAATTATTCTGGCTGTCTGGTTTGCGCGGATCACAAAAGGAAACAATGATCGTCATCGTAGATTATGGAGTCGGCAACCTCGGCTCGATCAAAAATATGTTCAAGAAGGCGGGCTTCAAAGCGGAGCCGTCGTCTGACCCTGCGGTGATTCGAGATGCCGAGAAGTTGATCCTGCCTGGCGTAGGCGCGTTCGATGCGGCGATGAAAAAATTCCGCGAGACGGGGTTGGTTCCAGTAGTCGGTGAACTTGTGTTGGAGAAGAAAATTCCCGTGCTTGGTTTATGCGTGGGGCTTCAACTGATGACGAGAGGGTCCGAAGAGGGAACTGAAGCAGGCTTGGGGTGGTTCGATGCGGAGACCATCCGCTTCAAATTCGACGGAGAACACGCGAATCTCAAAATCCCGCACATGGGATGGAACGAGATTCACGTGCGGCGGCAACATCCGCTCGTGGATGGTCTGCCTGCCGATTCGCGTTTTTATTTCGTCCACTCGTATCATGTGGTTGCGAAAGACACCGACGCGGTGCTTGCCGAGACCGAGTACGGCGTGACCATCCATTCGATTCTGGGCAAGGGCAACATCGTCGGCGCGCAGTTTCACCCTGAGAAGAGTCACAAGTTCGGGTTGCAGTTGCTGAAAAATTTTGCGGAGCGTGTGTCATGATCCGCCCGCGTGTCATTCCGTGCATGTTGTTGAAGGGCGAAGGACTCGTCAAGACGGTCAAGTTCAAAGACCCGAAATATCTCGGCGACCCGATCAACATCGTGCGCATCTTCAACGACAAAGAAGTGGACGAGTTGATCTTCCTCGACATCCTCGCCACCACCGAAAACCGCCGCCCGAATTTCGAGTTGCTAAAAAAGATCACGAGCGAATGTTTTATGCCGTTGGGGTACGGCGGTGGCATCCGCGACATGGACGATGTGAAGCAGTTGCTGTCCATCGGCGTGGAGAAATTTGTGTTGAACACGTCGGCGGTGGAGAACCCGTCGCTCGTCCGCGCCGCGGCAGATCACGCGGGGAGTCAGGCGGTGGTCATTTCGATTGACGTGAAGAAAACGCTGTTCGGCAAATACGAAGTCTTCACGCGCGCGGGCAAGAAAGGCACGGGTCTCGACCCCGTGAAGTTTGCCGTGGACATGGAGAAGCAAGGCGCGGGCGAAATTTTTGTCAACTCGATTGACCGCGACGGCACGATGCAAGGCTACGACCTCGACCTCATCACGCGCGTGGCAGAAGCGGTGACTGTGCCAGTCGTCGCGTGCGGCGGCGCGGGGAATGTTCAACATCTGGCGGAGGCGGTAAAGGCTGGCGCGTCCGCCGCGGCGGCGGGGAGCATGTTCGTGTTCCAAGGTCCGCTGCGAGGCGTGTTGATCAGTTATCCCACGCAGGAAGAGTTGAAGAAAGCAATTCCGTAATAATTTTTCACCACGAAGGACACGAAGAACACAAAGGAAAAAAACAATCCGTGAAAATTCGTGAAATCCGTGGCTGATGTTTTGGGAGATCGAATGAGTTCTAAGTATCGTATCTGCACGCGCTGTTTGATGGACACGACCGACCCTAACATCGTTTTCGATGAGAACGGTGTGTGTAATCATTGCCACGACCATGACCGTTTGATGAAACAAAAAGTGATCGCGGGTAAGGCGGGCGAGGAGCATCTGCAAAAACTTGTGGAGCAGATGAAGCGCGACGGGCGCGGCAAACCGTATGACTGTCTCATCGGTGTGAGCGGCGGCGTGGACAGCACGTACGTGGCGTATCTCGTCAAGAAGATGGGACTGCGTCCGCTGGCGGTGCACATGGACAACGGCTGGGATTCGGAACTCGCCGTCAAAAATATCGAAGAGACGTTGAAACGCCTCGGCATTGACCTCCACACCGAAGTGCTGGACTGGGAAGAGTTTAAAGGTTTGCAAGTTGCGTTCCTCAGATCATCCACGCCTGATTCGGAGATTCCCAGCGATCATGCCATCTGGGCGGTGTTGGGCGACCTCGCGGACAAACTCAACGTGAAGTACATCGTGTCGGGATTCAACGTCCGCACTGAAACACATTTGCCGCGCGCCTGGTCGCAGGGACATTTCGATTGGAAATACATCCGCAGTGTAAATCAACTCTTCGGGCGCGGCAGGCTCAAGACTTTTCCGCACATTGGTTTCTTCACGTATTATCGCCGCTTGCTTACGCATCGCCGCGTGGACATTTTGAATTATATTGATTTCAACAAGACCGAAGCCATGAAAATCCTCGAACAAGAGTTGGGCTGGCGATATTACGGCGGCAAGCATTATGAATCGATTTACACGCGCTTTTATCAGGGATACATTCTGCCCACGAAGTTCGGCTACGACAAACGCCGCTCGCATCTTTCAAGTTTGATCTGCTCAGGCGAAACGACACGCGACGCCGCGTTGAAGGAACTCGATAAGCCGACGTATCAACCCACGATGCAAGAGGAAGACCGCGAGTATGTCGTCAAGAAACTCGGTCTCACCGATGACGAGTTCGAGTTGATCCTCAATGCGCCGAAGAAAACATTTTGGGATTATCCGTCGTACGGGCGCGTCGTCGAAGGTCCGCTGTTGAAGGGGTTGTACAACATCGGGCGCGATTGGTATCGCGCGCGCCAAAAACGCGCGCATCAGGCTGAGGCGTGATGCGCATCGCGTATGTCAGTTTGCATTGGGCGCGCACAAAAAATTCGGGTGTGGGGAAGAAGATGCAAAGTCAACTGGAAACGTGGCGCGGCATGGGGCACGAGGCTCGGCTGTTCATGCACGCGTCCACGGGCGAACCAGCCGAAAGGTTGATCGAAGCGGAGGTCATCCCGTATGAATCGCGCGGAAAAATTTTCACCGAGATCGATCGCATCCGCGCCGCGCGTCAACTTGTCGATGCTGTGAAAAAGTTCAAGCCCGACATCATCTATTTGCGTTACGGAATTTATGTGTACCCCGCGCATCGCCTGATGCGGATCGCGCCCGTGATCGAAGAGATCAACACGAACGATTTGACCCAGCACGAAGATTTGGGCGGGATGTATAGTTTGTACAACCGACTCACGCGCGGAATTTTTCTGCGCCTCGTGCGCGGACTTGTGGCTGTCTCGCGCGAATTGGAAGTTTCTCCCGCCTTTGCTTTGTATCGCAAGCCCACGCGCGTCATTGCCAACGGCATTGACGTTGATTCGTTTACTCCATTGCCCGCGCCATCGAATGAATTGCCGCGATTGGTTTTTATCGGAAGCCCTGGGTATATCTGGCATGGTGTGGACAAACTCGTTGAATTCGCGCGTCGCTTCTCGGATGTGCAACTTGACATCGTCGGTTATGATACGTTGCCTGAACATGAACCATTGCCGCCGAATTTATATCTGCATGGTTATCTTTCATCGGATGAATATTTGAAAGTGCTTGCTCGTGCCGACGTTGCGATCAGTTCGCTGGCGTTGCATCGCATTCAATTGAATGAGGCATCCACGTTGAAGAGCCGCGAATGTCTCGCGTTGGGGCTTCCGCTCGTGGCGGCATACACCGACACCGACCTCGACGACGCGGGTTTCGATTTCCTGTTGAAGATTCCCAATAAAGAGGATAACATTCAGACCCACGGAGAAGCCATCCGCGAGTTTGCGTATCGCATGCGCGGCGTCCGCGCGGATCGCGCCGCGCTGAAAGAAAGAATTGACTCGACCCGCAAGGAAGAACTCCGCCTGAAATTTTTTGAAGAGATTCTTTCTGGTACACGGATCGCGCGGACAAACACGGATTTTTAATTACTGAACTATTTGCAATGAGCGGAGCTGAAGCCGCCTAATTTCGACAGGCTCAATCCAAGGCTCAGCGAATGGAAGCCCTTCGGGGCTGGCGCAAAGAGTCCGCTTTAGCGGACTTTCACGAACTGAGGCAGGGCTTTAGCCCGCCGATACAAAGCAGAAAATCAAACGCGTACACAATGAATTTTTTTCATGAGAATCTGTGAAACCCGTGTTATCCGTGTACAAAAATGGATTTGAGAAACGAATGCCAAACACCCGTGAACTGTATTTGCGATTGCTCGTCATCGCGCTTGCCACATTTTTATTAACCGCCGCCAGCCTTGAATTCTATAACATCACATGGGGGACAGGCGAATGGCTGGGCTTGTTTTCGCTTAAGTGGTTTGTCGCGTTTGTGCTGTTCGAGTTGTTCTGCATACTCTGCCTCGAAGGGACGATCCTCGCGGCTTGGCGCAATGAAAAATTCAATTCTGCGCTCGCCCGCGTTGCGAAACTCCGTAACAAACTTGGCGCGTTGCGCTGGGTGTTGAGTGCGGTCGTGCTCGTCCTTCCCATTTGGATCCTGCAATACACCGCCTGGGGACTCGTCCTGCACGGACAATATCTCCGCTGGCTGTTGTGGGCGGTCTCTGCGATTCTGCTCGGCTTCTTGTTGACTCGCTCTGATGAAAACGCGATTGAATGGCTTGGGATAGTCTCCGCGTTGACGCTGATCTCAGGTGCGGCGGTCTTTATCCTCTCGCTGGGTAACGTGACAAGTTATCCGTTCTCGCTGGGCTGGTCGGAGGGAAATCGCTGGTGGGATTATTCGATCATGTTCGGGCGCGACATTTATATCTACCCCGAAGACAAGTCCATCCCTGTGTTGCTCGATGTGGGCAGGCAGTTCATCGGCGGGATTCCGTTCCTGCTCCCGAACGTCACCATCATGCAAGCCCGTTTGTGGACGGGACTGGTAAACGCTGTTCCATATTTCATCCTCGGTCTCGTCGCGTTCAAGTCCGCGCAATTTAAACGCTGGCAATGGATTCTCGTTTCGTTGTGGACGATGATCTTTGTGCTTCAAGGTCCCATCCACCCGCCGTTGTTGTGGTGCGCGATCTTCGTCGCGTTCGCGTGGGGCAAACCGTTGTGGCTGGCAGTTCCGTTGATCTTTGTCACAAGTTATTTTGCGGAAGTGAGTCGCTACACATGGATGTTCGCGCCAGGCATGTGGGCGGCGATGCTGGAGTTCAGCAGTGCGTCAAAATTAACCGCTAAGAGCGCGAAGAGCGCAAAGAAAGATTTAAAACTTCGCGCGCTTAGCGGGCTTAGCGGTTCGACGGATCGTACCGTCTGGGCGCGCGCAATTTCAGTCGGCGTGGCAGGCATACTCGGCGGATATGCCGCGCCGTTCTTTATCCCCGCGTGGATTACTCGAATAACGACGTTAATCGCAGGTGGGACAGAATCGACAGATGTCTCCAGTCTTGGTTCGGGTGTGACGTTGTCGGGCGTTAGTTCGGAGGCGGGTTCGCAAGAGTTGTTATGGTATCGCCTATTCCCGAATGCCACATACCCCGAAGGGATTTTGCTCGGCTTACTGTTCGCGGTGGTGCCGTTGATCGCGGTTCTCGTTTATTTATCTGTGACGCGGCGCTGGGCGTTGACCTTTTTGCAGAAACTCGCGGTCATCCTGCCGTTGCTTGCGTTTCTCGTCGTCGGCTTGATCGTCAGCGTGAAGATCGGCGGCGGCGGCGACCTGCACAACATGGACATGTTTATCATCGGCTTGCTATTCGCGGGCGCGATGGCGTGGCATCAGTCGGGCGCGAAATGGATTCTCGAAAGCGCCGCCTCGCCTGTGTGGATGCGACTCGTGTTGCTCTTCATGGTTGTGTACCCCGCATATTACCCGATGAAATTTCTCGCGCCGAATCGCGTGGCGGAGGAAGATATGACGTGGGTGATGACTCTCGCCGACATCCCGCCGCAAGGTCCGTTCCCTGAATTGCTTCCGTATGAAAATGATTCAGATAAGGCGTTGAAAGATATCCGCAACGCGATCGAGGAAGCCGCGCCGAACGGCGACATTCTTTTTATTGACCAGCGGCAACTGCTCACGTTCAAATACGTCACGGGCGTTCCGCTTGTGCCAGAGTATGATAAAAAGGTGCTGATCAACGAAGCGATGAGCGCGAGCGAATCGTATTTTCAAAATTTTTATCGCGACCTCGCCGCGCATCGTTTCTCGCTCATCATCACCAACCCCCTCCACGAACGGATTCAAACCGAAGAAGATAATTTCGGCGAGGAAAATAATGCCTGGGTCGAGTGGGTTTCCGCGCCTGTGTTGTGTTTTTATGAACCTGTGAACACGCTGAAAAAAGTTAGAATCCAATTGCTCGTGCCGAAAGAAGATATTTCAGCGTGCGCGAAATATTTGGAATAATAGACCTTTTGCCAAAGTCTTTTCGCCACAGAGCGCGCAGAGAAAACAAGAGTTTTTTCTCAAAGGTCTCTGTGGACTCTGTGGCTGAGGAATAGATCAAATAGTTCAAGGAGATCAGTTAATGCCCATTCCATTCAACCGACCCACCAACGTCGGCAACGAACTCGAATACATTCAGCAAGCCGTTCAATCGTCGCATCTTGCGGGCGATGGGAACTTCACTAAAAAGTCGCACGCGATCCTCGAAGAAGCGATGAACGTTCCCAAAGCGTTGCTCACCACCTCCTGCACGCATGCGCTGGAAATGTCCGCGCTGTTGTTGGATTTAAAAGAAGGGGATGAAGTCATCGTCCCTTCGTTCACATTCGTTTCGACGATCAACGCGTTCGTCCTGCGCGGCGCGAAAGCGGTCTTTGCCGACGTTCGACCTGACACGCTCAACCTCGACGAATCCAAGCTGGAGGCGTTGATCACGCCGCAGACGCGCGCCATCGTTGTCGTCCATTACGCAGGCGTCGGCTGTGAAATGGACGCGATCATGGAGATCGCGAACCGTCACAACATCCCCGTCATCGAAGACAACGCGCACGGACTGTTCGGCAAGTACAAAGGCAAAGACCTCGGCACGTTCGGCGTGATGGCGACGCAGTCCTTCCACGAGACGAAGAATCTCACGTCGGGAGAGGGAGGCGCGTTGCTGATCAACGACGAGAAATATTTTGAGGACGCCGAAATCCTGCGCGAAAAAGGGACGAACCGCAGTCGCTTCTTCCGCGGACAGGTGGATAAATACACGTGGGTGAATCTCGGTTCGAGTTATCTGCCCTCCGAAATTCTCGCGGCGCATTTGCTGGCGCAACTCGAGAAGCGCGAGGAGATTCAGTCCGCGCGAAAACGGATTTGGGAAACGTACTACAAGGAACTCGCCGACTGGGCGGAGGAGAACCACGTGCAGATGCCGTTCGTCCCCGCGCATTGCGAACAGACCTATCACATGTTCTACATGCTCTTCCCCAACCTCGAAGCGCGGACAAAAGCCATCGCTCACCTCAAAGAACGCGGCATTCAAGCGGTGTTCCATTATTTGCCGTTGCATCTCTCGCCGATGGGTGAGAAGTACGGCGGCAAAGCAGGCGATTGTCCCGTCACCGAACAGGTCAGCGACCAATTGATCCGCCTGCCGTTTTATACGAACATGACCGAAGATGAACAGAAGACCGTCATCGCCGCGTTGAAAGAATTTTCCGTTTGATTCCTACCTCGGTGGTTGAGTAGTCCTGAGCGGAGTGGCGCGTGATGTTCGCGCCACGAAGTCGAAGGACGTATCGAAACCACAAGTATGCATACAAACTTTTGTTACGAAATTACTTTACGGCGTGGTGGTCTCGATACGGGCTTCGCCCTACTCAACTACCGAAGTACGATTGAAAATAATTTTTGGTTTTTTCATTGAACCTCTCCTACCTCCTCCCTCGCCTCATCCGTCACTTCATGCCCGAAAAACTTGTGCGGGCATTGTTGTTGCGGAGCATCATCATCCGCCCTGGGCTTGAAACGAGCAACCCGTTCGCCGCCGTCCAACGTTACGCGGATGTGCTGTCGGCGCGCGGACTCTCGTTCAAAGATAAACGCGTCCTCGTCTTCGGCTACGGCGGTCGCTTCGACATGGGCTTCGGCTTGCTGAAAGAAGGCGCGGAACATGTCATTCTGTGCGACAAGTACGCGCCGCCCGATGAACCGCACAACCGTCGTTTGTATGGCGCAGAAGATAAATATTTCTTCGCCGACAAAAGCGGATGGCGTCCGCGCCCTGAGTGGATGACCTTGCTCGAAGATGACATCCGCGATCTGCAGAAACGCGGCGACATCCCGCCAGTGGATTTTGTGTTGAGCAGTTCGGTCTACGAACACGTGGACGATGTGGAAGGCATCACGCGCGCCCTCGCCGCGTTGACCAAGCCCAACGGTCTGCACATCCATTTTGTGGACTTGCGCGACCACTTCTTCAAATATCCTTTCGAGATGCTGAGGTTCTCCGAAAGTGTGTGGAGGAATTGGCTGAACCCGTCCAGCAATCACAACCGCTATCGCTTGTGGAATTATCGCAAAGCGTTCGAGGATTGTTTTGCCAATGTCGAGATCGAGATCCTCACCAGTGAAAAAGATGCGTTCATCAAACTTCAGCCGCACGTCAAACCCGAGTTCGTCAGCGGAAACATGGACGAAGACACCGCCGCAACGATTCGGGTGATTGCTTCAAGGTAATGTCATTCTGAGCCGCGCTCTTGGTTTTTGCGGCGAAGAATCTCCACGATAATCTTGGAGACCCTTCGCTAACGCTCAGGGTGACATGCCCAAGAATTTATGAACCTCATCACCCCTCCCTCCCGTTCAACATTCTGGCGCGTGATCCTCATCATCACCGCCGCGCTTCCTCTCCTTTCGATTTGGAATCTCATTAATCTCGCCGCGAAGTTGGATGTAAATCTTTCAACACAAACCTCATGGCAGGCGGGGATCGCCGCGCTTGCGATTCTCGCGTTGCTGGCGCTGTTGGGGCTGGGAGTCAGTTTCACGAAAGCGGGCGACCAGCTATGGGGTCGAGTCGAAGCGTTGGGTTTCATCCAAAAAAAGTTTGGCATCGTTATCATCGTCGTCGCATTGGCGGGCTTCCCGCTTGTCATCGCAAATTCTTTTTTTCAACAAATTCTCGGCGGCGAGGCGTGGGTGCGACTGCTCGTCTTTTGGATGTGCGCGCTCGCGGGCATGTGGGGCGTAAAAATTTTTCGCAAAGAAATCGATTGGTCAATCGCGCTGATCGTGTTCATGTTGTGTCAATCGGTTTTGCTTTTGCTTCTCGCCAACATTTCATCCATCACCGCGTATCCGTTTTCGATGGGCTGGTCGGAGACGAGCCGCTATTATTATCCGTCGCTGTTTCTCTCGCGCAAAATTTTCGGCGAACAATTTGCATTGCCGATCCTTCATCCAACATTGCACGCGTTGCTCGCGCCGCCGTATTTATTCGACGCGCCGTTGTGGGCGCATCGTTTCTGGCAAACGTTTTTGCGACTCGCGCTCGCGGGATTGATCGCGCCCGCGTTGCTCTCGCGCCTCTCGATTCAGAATCGCGGCGTGAAAATTTTTGCAGGCATGTGGATGATTCTCTTTGTGTTGATGGGACCCATCTATTTGCATTTGGCAATCCCCGTGCTGATTCTCCTCTGGATATTCTCGCCTCATTCCTCGACGCGGGCTTGGTTCGCCGTTCTTTTGGCTTCTCTCTGGGCTGGGACGAGTCGCGTCAACTGGTACGTGGTGCCAGGCATGATCGCCGCCGTGTTGTATTTGTTGGAAGTGCCGTTCAACGGAAAAAATTTCTGGCGATATATTTTCAAACCCGCTTCATGGTTTTTCGTTGGGACTCTAACCGCGTTCGCTTCGATGCAGATCTACATCGCCTTTTCGGGCATCCCCAACCCCGAAGATTTTTTCACCAGTTTATCGTCGCCTTTGTTGTGGTATCGCTTGTTACCGAATGAATCCTACGCGTTCGGCATTTTGCCCGCCGCAATTTTTGTCTCCCTCCCAATGTGGATCGTGCTGTACGCTCAATTCCGCTCCCGCCGCGCGGACTGGCATCCCGTGCGAATATTTTTCATCGTTGCCGCGTTGCTCGCGTTGTTCGTCGGCGGTCTGATCGTCAGCCTCAAGATCGGCGGCGGCGCGGACCTGCACAACCTCGACGCGTATTTCACCATGCTATTGATCGTGTTTTCGTATTTGGTCTTTGCTCGGTACACGCCTGAAACACGGACTGCGGAAACACGGACTGCGGAATTCATTCCGCTACCTTGGGGCAACGCAATGTCAGTCATTGTCATCCCCATCCTGTTTTTGACTCAATCGAGCATCGCCTTCAAAACCTACGACCCCTCCCGAACCGACGCGGTCTTGCAAAGTTTGCAGTCCCACGTGGACGAGGTCAATGCGGACGGCGGCGAGATTCTCTTCATCACGCAACGGCATCTCATCTCAATGGGAATGTTGCAGGATGTGACCCTTGTCCCTGAATACGAGCGTGAAGAACTGATGGAAATGGCGATGTCGAACAACGAGGAATTCCTCGCTCACTTCAAGGAAGAGATGGAATCCCAGCGCTTCGACCTGATCGTCGTTGACCCGCTGACGTTCAAGATCCTTGCCCGCCGCCGCGCGTTCTCAGAGGAGAACAACGCCTGGGTGCGCGGCATCATGCGCCCGATTCTGTGCAACTATCGGCTTGAAGAGTCCTTCCCTGAGGATGAGATCGCTTTGTATGTCCCGCAGGAGGGGGAGAGGGTGTGTCCGTAAACTGGTTGATAAAAGGCGAAGGCTATGTCGATGATTGGGAATCGTACGTGCCGATGTTGATCAGTGTGCCGACCTTTCGAAACACTTCGCGATTAACTATGGCCACATCGTACCGAAAAAGATTTGATATATGCCAGCCAGAGTTAGCATTCTTTAGAAATCAACGATGAATCCCGCAATAACCTGTTGCTGTCTAAATCGAACTCCCAACTTCTTCGCGCGGACTTCCTGCCACAGAATCTTCTCGGCAGGCGTCATCTCGCGGCGGAGTTCTTTGACTATTCAAGCTCAATGGGCAGGTTTCTTATCCGTAGACTTTTATCGGAAAGAGAAACGATTGCGCCTTCGTTCAACGGAGATTCAATTTCACTCCAGGCAATGTCAAAACGAGACATAATCTCATCTGTGCGTAAATCTCGTACCCGCAAAATGAGCACCAAGGGCGCGCTTTCGCCAGAAAAAGCCAGCAGATTTCCATAATCCAAATCATGTGTCAGTATGGTCTCGCCTGTCTTTTTGGCTTCTGCAACGATCTCAACATCCTTTGAACGCGACATCCCTATATCGCCCGCATGACGACAAACATGACCGCGCTGTTGTAACGGCGCGGCCATGTCACGATTGACGTTCATGTTGAGCAGAAAGTTCATCCCGCCACCGACCCAGGCACGGGCAATACACTCTCCTCCATTGCCCACGAAGCATATGCCAATGCCTGATAAATATCATCGGTTTCCAGTTCGGGCCACGATTTGAGAATATCTTTGATCCCCATCCCCGAACTCAGATAGCCCAACACCGAAGCGACAGGCATCCGCATCCCGCGAATGCACGGCTTCCCAAAGCAGACTTCAGGGTCAAGGGTAATACGGTCAAATTTGTAATGTCGAATTTCCATCTTGGACTCCTTTGCTTATGCCAGTCCATATTTTACCCGTTTACAAGGTTGGAAATCATGTTGGTTTCGTCAGAAATGGCTTTATCCTCCCCACCACCGCGGACCGCTCCGCGTCCTCACCACCTCATCATTCCCAAAACAAACGCCTTAATCCCACGGATAATCGTACCAGCCTGAAAATTCATTGTAGATTTCATCGGCAATACTGTAATGCTCGCCGCGTTTGCTGACTCTCTTATATTCCACACCCGCATCCTTGAACAACCGATCCACAACATCATGGATTAATTCTTTGATGGAATCAGGATCGCTTGTATCAGTTGCGTCAATCAATGACATAGCAACCGAGTGCTCTTTTTCGTTCCTGTGTTTGATCTGCATGGACTTATCCACAGCGTATTCCAACATCCCCGCGACAACGACCGAAAGACGATGTGTCCGCCCGTTCGGTACAAGTTCACGGAGCATGTCCACCCACACATCGTAGGTTTCTTTTCCAACGACATCTTGTAGACTTCTCTTGGATTTCCTTGGCATGGATTAACTCTCTGACGAAATCATTGCTTTTATTTTGTTCACCACCGCGGACAGACTCTTCACCACCTCATCATTCTCGAATCTGACAATCCCCAACCTCATCTCGTGTAAAACTTTCTCCCGCCTCTCATCCTCCTCCTTCTGCAAATCGTGGACATCCCCATCAACTTCAACGACCAACGCCGCCTTGTGACAGTAAAAGTCCACGATGAACCCCGCGATGTCTTGTTGCCGTCTAAACCGAACTCCCAACTTCTTCGCGCGTACTTCCTGCCACACGCTTCGCGGTTTCTCGGCAGGAGTCATCTCGCGGCGGCAACCACGTCTACTTCTTCGTTGATTTATCCAATAATTTAACCGCCCAGTCCAATTGGAGAGGAGTTAGCGTTCCGAAACCCTTAATTGTCTCTGGCATCTAGATACTCCAGGAACCGCCGCCATAGGCTTTCGATCTCTTTTGGCAAATTCAACTGGTCAAGTTCCCGCCTGATTTCTTCCAAATCCAGTGCGCGGACATCCTCCGCCCGCCCGCGCATCAAGGTCTGACGCAACAGCCAGCGTTTCTGGAACGGATCACTTAAATCAATCGTGTCCGTGCTCCATACAAGGTGACGTGGAGGATGTACAATCATTTCAATGAGATGTTACCACGAAAATTTCCTGCCAAAGCCAACTCTCTGTAGGGCAATCGCATCTAAATCGGTGAGGCGAGGACTTTGAGGAGGTAATCCTGGTTCCAAGCGGCTTGGAGTTGCTTGGCATGCATACCGCCTTTGGCGGTTTTCTCCTGTTTGAGCAGATTGAGCGCAATGTGGCGAAGGACGGCGAAGTTTTCAGGAGCTTGATCTTTACGCACACGACTATGGTCTTCCCGCAAAGCCACATCCAAGACCCAGTGCAGTTCATT